>NZ_JBHTVC010000041.1:0-41164 GCF_042793275.1 Isoptericola sp. NPDC056578 | reverse complement strand
ATATCTACACTCACAAAATCCTCCACCGCATGGTCGGCGTCGTCCGTCCTCGGTCAGAATGGGGTCGTGCCCACCTCGCCCGCCCTGCCCGCCCTGTCCTTCGAGCCCCTCGACGCCGCCGCGCAGGACGACGTGCGCGCGCTCGCCGCGGCGGCCGCCGCCCACGACGGCGTCGCCCCGCTGTCGGAGCAGCCCCTGCTCCGCCTGGGGACCGACGCCGACTGGCTGACGCACGTCGTGGCCCGCGGCGACGACGGCGCCGTCGTCGGCTACCTCCAGGTGGACCGGGGCGGCGACGACGCGAGCGCCGAGCTGGTCGTGCACCCGGACCACCGGCGCCGGGGCGTCGGGGGCGTCCTGCTGCGCACCGCCGAGCGCGACGCGCGGCTGCCGATGTTCTCGGGCGCCCCCGGCCAGCGCGGCAAGCCGCTGCGGGTGTGGGCGCACGGCGACCTGCCCGCGGCGCAGGCGTTCGCGGCCGCCCGCGGGTACGAGGTGGCGCGCGAGCTGCTCGTGCTCGCGCGGCCGCTCGGGCCTGACGACGCGGCCCGCGACGTGCCGGACCTGCCCGGCCTCGCCCTGCGCACGTTCCGCCCCGGCGCCGACGACGACGCGTGGGTGCGGCTCAACGCCCGTGCGTTCGCCGACCACCCGGAGCAGGGCCGGCTCACGGTCGCCGACCTGCAGGACCGGCGGCGCGAACCCTGGTTCGACGCCGACGGGTTCTTCCTCGTCGTGCCGGCCGACGACCCGTCGGACGGCGCCGCGGGCGAGCCGCTGGGTTACCTGTGGACCAAGGTCGAGAACGACCAGCCGTCCGGCGCCGAGGACGGCGAGGGCCGCTCCGGAGAGATCTATGCCGTCGGCGTCTCCCCCGACGCGCAGGGCCGCGGCCTGGGCCGCGCGCTCACCGCCGTCGGGCTGCGCCACCTGGCGCGCACGGGGTGCGACCGCGCGGTGCTGTACGTGGACGGGGACAACGCGGCGGCGCTGGCCACGTACGCGGGCGCCGGCTTCGAGCGCGCCGCCGTCGACGTCCAGTACGCGCGGCCCGCCGGCGCGTAGCGACCGGACGGAGGACTTCGTCACCCGCCGTTCACCTATCGGTGCCACGATGGGTGCCATGACAGCGTCGCGCCCCCGTACGTCCCGGACCCGCGACGGACGCGGTCGGTACGCCCCCGTCGCACCGGACGCCGCCGTCGCGGCCGCCGAGGTGACGGACAGCCGCCCGCGCTCCACGGCCGTCGCGCCGTCGCGCCCCCTGGATCCGCAGCTCGCGGCCCACATCGCCGAGCACATCGCGGAGGAACCGGGGTCGGACGGTGTCCGCGCGGTCGAGGCGGAGCCGCTGCCCGACGACCGGTTCGCGGAGCGGGAGCTGAGCTGGCTGGCGTTCAACGAGCGGGTGCTGGAGCTGGCGGAGGACCCGTCGCTGCCGCTGCTCGAGCGCACCCGGTTCCTCGCGATCTTCGCGTCCAACCTGGACGAGTTCTTCATGGTGCGGGTGGCGGGCCTGAAGCGGCGCATCGCCACGGGCATCGCCGTCACCGCGGCGTCGGGGATGAGCCCGCGGCAGGTGCTGGAGTCGATCGGCGAGGGCGCGCACCGCCTCATGACCCGGCACGCGGAGGTGTTCCGCTCCGACGTGCAGCCCGCGCTCGACGCCGAGGGCATCACGATCGTGCACTGGGACCAGCTCGAGGTCCGCGAGCAGGAGCGCCTGCACAAGTTCTTCCGCAAGCAGATCTTCCCGGTGCTCACGCCGCTGGCGGTGGACCCGGCGCACCCGTTCCCCTACATCTCGGGGCTGTCGCTCAACCTGGCGGTCGTCGTCGCGAACCCGCTGACGGGCAAGGAGCACTTCGCCCGGGTCAAGGTGCCGCCGCTGCTGCCGCGGTTCATCGCGGTCGACGACCGCGGCCGCCCGTCGGCGCCCACGCCCACGCAGGGCGGCGGCACGCAGACGTCGTTCGTGCCGCTGGAGGAGGTCATCGCGCAGCACCTCGACCACCTGTTCCCCGGCATGGAGGTGCGCGAGAGCCACACGTTCCGCGTCACGCGCAACGAGGACGTGGAGGTCGAGGAGGACGACGCCGAGAACCTCCTGCAGGCGATGGAGAAGGAGCTGCTTCGCCGCCGCTTCGGGCCGCCCGTGCGGCTCGAGCTGGCGCACGGCATCTCGCCCCGCATCCGCGAGCTGCTGGTCCGCGAGCTCGGCGTGGCCGACGAGGAGGTGTACGAGCTGCCGGCGCCGCTCGACCTCACGGGCCTCAACGTCATCGCCGACATCGAGCGCGCGACGCTGCACTACCCCCCGTTCGTCCCGACGACGCACCGCCAGCTCGCCGAGGTGGAGTCCGCGACGGCGCGCGACGTCTTCGCCGCGATCCGCGAGCGGGACGTCCTGCTGCACCACCCGTACGACTCCTTCTCCACGTCGGTCCAGACGTTCCTCGAGCAGGCGGCCGCCGACCCGGCCGTGCTCGCCATCAAGCAGACGCTGTACCGCACGTCGGGCGACTCCCCGATCGTCGACGCCCTGATCGACGCCGCCGAGGCCGGCAAGCAGGTGCTCGCGCTCGTCGAGATCAAGGCGCGGTTCGACGAGCAGGCCAACATCTCCTGGGCGCGCAAGCTCGAGGAGGCGGGGGTGCACGTCGTCTACGGGATCGTCGGTCTCAAGACGCACGCCAAGCTGTCCCTCGTGGTCCGCCAGGAGTCGGACGGGCTGCGCCGGTACTGCCACGTCGGCACCGGCAACTACCACCCGAAGACGGCCCGCATGTACACCGACCACGGCCTGCTCACGTGCGACCGCGACGTCGGCCAGGACCTCACGCGCCTGTTCAACCAGCTCTCCGGCTACGCCCCGCAGTCGCGCTTCCACCGGCTGCTGGTCGCACCGCGCGCCGTGCGGGCGGGCCTCATCGAGCGCATCGAGCGCGAGGCGGACGCCGCCCGGGCCGGGCACGAGGCGTGGGTACGCATCAAGGTGAACTCCGCCGTGGACGAGGCCACGATCGACGCCCTGTACCGCGCCTCGCAGGCGGGGGTGAAGGTGGACCTCGTGGTGCGCGGCATCTGCGCGCTGCGCCCGGGGGTGCCGGGCCTGAGCGAGAACGTGCGCGTGCGCTCCATCCTCGGCCGGTTCCTGGAGCACTCCCGGATCTACGCGTTCGCCAACGCGGCCGGCCCGGCCATCGGCGAGGGGCCGGAGTCCGGCCCGGAGGTGTACATCGGCTCGGCCGACCTCATGCACCGCAACCTGGACCGCCGCGTCGAGGCGCTGGTCCGCATCGCCGACGAGGGCCAGGTCGCGGAGCTCCTGGAGCTCATGGACGCGTCGATGTCGGACAAGACCTCCACGTGGCACCTGCAGCCGGACGACACCTGGGTGCGGCACGCCGTCGGGCCGGACGGCGAACCGCTCGTGGACCTCCAGGCGCAGCTCGTCGACCGGCACCGCCGTCGGCCCGAGCGGGCTCGATGAGGGCGTGGTGAGGGCGGCGCGCGTGCGTCGGGCGGCGGGCACGACGGCCTCCCCGCTCGTGGACAGGCTGGGAGCGACCTCGGTGGAGCACGCCCCGGTGATCGAGTCGGCGGGCGGGCTCGTGTGGCGCGAGCGCGACGGGCGCCTCCAGGTGCAGCTCGTGCACCGGCCCCGCTACGACGACTGGTCCTGGCCCAAGGGGAAGCTCGAGCCGGGCGAGTCGCTGAACACGGCCGCTGCGCGCGAGGTCGCGGAGGAGACCGGCAAGCCCGTGGTCCTCGGCGTCCCCCTCCCGGGCCTGCAGTACCTGACCCCCGAGGGCCGCGTGAAGCGCGTGCACTACTGGGCGGCGCAGCGGGCGTCGCGGTCGGACGACGCCGCGGCCCTCGCCGCGCGGTTCCCCGTGCAGCCCCCGTCCAAGGACGAGGTCGACAGGAAGGCGTGGCTCGACGTCGACGCCGCCGCCGCCCGCCTGACGCGCCGCGCCGACCGCGGGCCGCTCGAGGCCCTCGTGGCGGCGCACGCCCAGGGCCGGCTCGCCACGCACGCCGTCGTCATCGTGCGGCACGGCAAGGCCGTGACCCGGGCGGCCTGGCACGGCACGGAGCACGACCGGCCGCTGACGCCGGTGGGGCACGCCCAGGGCGCGGCGCTCGTCCCGGTCCTCGCCGCCTACGGCGTGACGTCGGTGGTCTCGAGCCGCTGGGAGCGCTGCGCGGCGACGATCGAGCCGTACGTGCGGGCGTCGCACGCCCGGCCGGAGCTCAGCGACCAGCTGGGCGAGGCCGAGCACGAGCGCTCGCCGTCCCGCGTCGCCGCGACGGTCCGCGACCTGCTCGAGTCGGGCCGGTCGTCGGTGCTGTGCACGCACCGGCCGGTCCTGCCGACGGTGCTGGACGTGCTGGGCCAGCACTCCCGCCGCGCCGTCGCGGACGTGCTGCCCTCGCGCGACCCGTTCCTCGAGCCGGGCGACCTGCTCGTCGCCCACGTCGCCACCACCGGCAAGGGTCCGCGCGTCGTCGCCGTCGAGAAGGTCACTCCCCCGGTCTACTGAGGGTCGCGCCCGGTCGTCAGGTGAGCCAGGGGTGCAGGATCCAGGTGGTGATGGCGGCCACGAGCGCCGCGGCGGGGATCGTCAGCACCCACGCGGCACCGATGTTCTTGGCGACGCCCCAGCGCACGGCGGACAGCCGGCGCGTGGCGCCGACGCCCATGATCGCCGAGGTGATGGTGTGCGTCGTCGAGACGGGCGCGTGCAGGATGAACGCGTTGGCGTAGAGCACCAGCGCCGACACCGTCTCGGCGACGAAGCCCCGTGCCGGGTCCAGCTCGATGATGCGCCGGCCGAGCGTGCGCATGATCCGCCAGCCGCCGGAGGCCGTGCCGAGCGAGATGGCGCCCGCCGCGGCGAGCTTGACCCACAGCGGGATGCCCGCGTCCGGGTCCGCCCAGCCGACCGTGAGCAGCGCCATGAAGATCACGCCCATGGTCTTCTGCGCGTCCTGCAGGCCGTGCCCGAGCGCCATCGCGGCGGCCGACGCGGTCTGCGCCAGGCGGAACCGGCGGGTGACCCGCGACGGGGACGCGTTCCGGAAGATCCACAGCACCGCGACCATGACGAAGTACGCGCCGACGAAGCCGATGAGCGGCGAGAAGACCATCGGCAGCACGACCTTGTCGATGATGGCCTGCCCGTAGATCGGCAGCCCGGCCGCGAGCCCCGCACCGACGAGACCGCCGATGAGCGAGTGCGTCGACGACGACGGCAGGCCGAACCACCAGGTGATGAGGTTCCACACGATGGCGCCCACCAGGGCGCACAGCACCACGACGAGCGCGGTGTGGTTCGACGCGTCCTGCAGGTCGACGATCGACGTCGCGATGGTCTCGGCGACCTCGGTGCCCAGCAGGGCCCCGACGAAGTTCATGACCGCGGCCATGAGGAGCGCCACCCGGGGCGTGAGCGCCCGCGTCGAGACCGAGGTGGCGATCGCGTTGGCCGCGTCGTGGAAGCCGTTGGTGTAGTCGAAGCCGAGCGCGAGCGCGACGACGAGGACGACCAGCGCCACCTCCACGGTCAGGACTCCTTGAGGGCGATGGTCTCGACCATGTTCGCGACCCGCTCGAAGGCGTCGGCGCCCTCCTCGAGCATGTCGACGATCTCCTTGAGCTTGATGAGCAGCACCGGGTCCGTGGTGTCGTCGAAGAGCTGTGCGATGAGCTCGCGGTGCAGCTTGTCGCCCTGGTTCTCGAGGCGGTTGATCTCGACCCAGTAGTCGGACAGCTGGTCCATGGAGCGCAGCCGCGGCATGGCCTCGGCGGTGAGCTCGGCGCAGCGCTGCAGCACCTGCACCTGCTCGGAGACCCGCAGCGGGAGCTCGTCGACCTTGTACAGCACGATGAGGTCGCCGGCCTCCTCCATGGCGTCCATGCAGTCGTCGAGCGCGGACGCCAGGCCGTAGATGTCGTCCCGGTCGAACGGGGTGACGAACGTCTGGTTCAGCCGCCGCATGATCGAGTGGGTGGCGTCGTCGGCGATGTGCTCGGCCTCGTTGAGCCGGCGGACGATTCCTTCCCTCTCCTGCCGGGACGCCCCGAGCAGCTCCGCCAGGAGCGAGGCCCCCGTGACGTTGTGCTGCGCGAGCGTCGCCAGCATGTCGAAGTAGGTCGTGTCGCGCGGTGTGAGGCGCAGGCGCACGTGTGGCTCCCGGATCGAGGACGCTGAGACTCTCACAGACTAGAGGTGGCCATCCTGGCGCGACTAGTTGAACGCGCGCTGAACGATCCGCCTCGCGGCTGCGGGAAACTCGGGTGAGGTGCGACGCCGGACCGGGAGCGCCTCTCGGCGCGTGGCCGCTCGTAGCGGCTGAAGATGGAGCCCGGGGCTACCGCGGCCCGACGTCGCCCGAACATCGTAAGCCCGGGCGTCGGCGTGCTCCGAACACGCAGGTCAGCCCCGCCGTTCGCGACCGGGAACGTCAGTCGAGGGTGCCCGTCCGCCAGCCCGCCGCCGCGCGCTCCAGCTCCTCGGCGGTGCGCACCAGGTCGGCGGCGCCGCGCGTCATCCGGGTGGCCCCGTCGGGGTCCGCGACCTCGCGGGCGTCGGCGTCGAAGGCCGCCCCGGTCGCGAGGATGCGGCAGAACGACGCGGCCCGCTCGAGCGCCACGGCCAGGTCTCCGGCGTAGACGCCGGACAGGACGTCGTCGGCGAGCGCCCGCAGGTCCTCCGGCGCGGGCGGGCGGGGCACGCCGGCCACCGCCTCGTGCACGGGGGCGGCGTCGACGCCGAGACGGTAGCGCAGCCCCACGGTGCGGGGGTCGCGGCGCACCCACTCGCGCAGCACGTACAGCCGCCACAGCGCGCCGGGCAGCGACGCGGGCGCGGCGTCCGACCAGAGGGCGGCGACGACGTCGAGCCCCTCGCGCTCGACGAGGCGCACCAGGCGGTCCACCACCTCCGGGTCCTCGGCGGCGCGCGCCCGGTGCACGACGGCGCGCGCGGTGGTGTGCGCCACCTCGTCGCGCAGCGCAGGGTCGAGCGACCCGGGGATCTGCTCGGCGGTCTGCGGATCGAGCATGGCGGGTCGGCGGTGCCTGCGCGGCTCGGGAGCGTCGTTCACCCCTCCAGTCTCACCCCCGACGGCGCGGGCTCGTGGACCGGTCGCGCGTCCGACCTGCTCAGCGCGCCGACAGGGCGACCCCGACCTAGCATCGAGAAGGATCGAGAACAGGTCTGCCGAGCGAACCGAGGACGATCATGACAAGCCCAGCACCAGGCTCCGCAGCGCACAGCGCGCACCGGAAGGCCACCGCGCTCGCCTTCGCCGCGGCGGTCGGCGGATTCCTCTTCGGATTCGACTCGTCGGTGATCAACGGCGCCGTCGACGCGATCGAGGGCCAGTTCGACCTCAACTCCACCGTGACGGGTCTCGTCGTGGCGATCGCGCTGCTCGGCTGCGCCCTCGGCGCATGGTCGGGCGGCAAGCTCGCCGACCGGTGGGGGCGCACCCACGTGATGGTGCTGGGCGCGGTGCTGTTCTTCGTCTCGTCGATCCTGTCGGCGATCGCGTGGAGCGCCTGGGACCTGGCGATCTGGCGGTTCATGGCGGGCGTCGGCATCGGTATCGCGTCCGTGATCGCCCCCGCGTACATCGCGGAGATCGCCCCCGCCGCGATGCGCGGGCGCCTCGGCTCGCTGCAGCAGCTCGCGATCACCGTCGGTATCTTCGCGGCCCTGCTGTCCGACCAGATCCTCGCGACGGCGGCCGGCAGCGCGGCGAACGAGCTGTGGTTCGGCTGGGAGGCGTGGCGCTGGATGTTCCTCGTCGCCGTGGTCCCGGCGGCCGTGTACGGGATCCTCGCGCTACGGATGCCCGAGTCCCCGCGCTATCTGGTGACGAAGGGCCGTGACGACGAGGCGCGGTCCGTGCTGGCGTCCGTGCTCGGCCCCGACGAGCATCCCGACGACCGGATCGGCGAGATCCGCCGCTCGATCGCCGTGGACGAGGAGAACGCCGAGCTGGGGAGCCTCAAGGGCGACCGCTTCGGCCTGAAGCCCATCGTCTGGGTCGGCATCGTCATGGCGATCTTCCAGCAGTTCGTCGGGATCAACGTGATCTTCTACTACTCGACGACGCTGTGGCAGGCGGTCGGGTTCGACGAGTCGCAGGCGTTCCTCGTCTCGACGATCACGGCCGTCACGAACGTGGCCGTGACGTTCATCGCCATCGCCCTCATCGACAAGGTGGGCCGGCGCCCGCTGCTGCTCATCGGCTCGGCGGGCATGGCCGTCTCCCTGGGCCTGATGGCGGTGTGCTTCACGCAGGCCACCGGTTCGGGCGAGTCGATCAGCCTCCCGGATCCGTGGAGCATCATCGCGCTGGTCGCCGCGAACGCCTTCGTGGTCTTCTTCGGCGCCACGTGGGGCCCGCTCATGTGGGTGCTGCTGGGCGAGATGTTCCCCAACCGGATCCGCGCGGCCGCCCTCGGCGTCGGCGCGGCGGCGAACTGGATCGCGAACTTCGCGATCACGCTCACCTTCCCGCCGATGCTCGACACCTTCGGCCCCGCGATCCCCTACCTCATGTACGCCGTCTTCGCCGTGCTGTCGTTCTTCTTCGTGCTCGGCAAGATCCCGGAGACGAAGGGCGTCGAGCTCGAGGACATGGCGGGCGAGGCGTACAAGCGCGCCTGAACCGCACCGCCGGGCGCCCGTCAGCACGGCGCGTCCGTACGGTCCGACCGCACGGCCCGCGACCCCGCCCGGGGCCTCGCGGGCCGTCGTCGTGCACCGGGTGAAGTCCTCACCAGGACACTTGCTTGCTGCAAGCACCAGGCGTATGTTTGCACCCTGCAACAACTCGGCCCGTCCACCGGGCCGCTCCGCTCCGGCCGTCCGGCCCCGAGCACCCACCCCCTTCCAGCAAAGGCCCTCCCATGCCCGTTGACCGCACCGCGGCCCGTGAGCTCGTGGAGACGCTCGAGGAGCTCTCCCGCGCCCAGCGCGAGGCCGCCATGCGCGTGGCGCGCGACCTGGACCTCCCCCGGGCCGGCCTCGGGGCCCTGCACCTGCTCACGCGGTGCGGGCGCGTCCAGATCACCGACGTCGCCGCGAAGCTCCGCGTCGACGTGTCCGTCGCGAGCCGCCAGATCAGCGCCCTCGTCGACGCCGGTCTCGTCGAGCGCACGGTCGACGACGACGACCGGCGGGCCCGCTACCTCGCCCTGACGGACGCCGGCCGCGAGTTCGCGGAGGCCTCCTTCGAACGCATCGACGACCTCGTCTCCGAGTCCTTCTCCGACTGGTCGGAGAACGACCTGGCCGACGCCATCTCCCGGATCCGCAGCGTCGCGGCCGCACTCACCACGACCCACGACCGCGCCACGGCGCAGGAGGAGATCCCCGCCCGATGAGTCAGTCCCCCAGTCCGGCGCCCGCCGCGCCGGCCCTCTCCGCCACGCCTGCCCCGGCGATGACCCGCCGCGAGGTGCTCGAGGCCCTCTCGGGCATCCTCCTCGGCGTCTTCGTCTCGCTGCTGGCCACCACCATCGTCTCGACCTCGCTCCCCAAGATCGTCAGCGAGCTCGGCGGCTCCCAGCACTCCTACACCTGGGTCGTCACGGCCATGCTGCTGACGATGACGATCTCGACCCCGCTGTGGGGCAAGCTCGCCGACCTCACGAACCGCAAGGTCCTCATGCAGGTCGCCCTCGCGATCACGGTGGTCTCCGCCGCCGCGGCCGGCCTGTCGCAGAACATCGAGATGCTCATCGGCTTCCGCGCCCTGCAGGGCATCGGCGCGGGCGGCCTCACCGCCCTCGCGACCGTGCTGATGGCCGACATCATCAGCCCGCGCGAGCGCGGCAAGTACATGGGCCTCATGGGCGGCGTCATGGCCGTCGCGCAGATCGGCGGCCCGCTGCTCGGCGGCGTGCTCACCGACTCGATCGGCTGGCGCTGGACCTTCTTCGTCGGCGTCCCCTTCGCCGTCGCCGCGTTCATCGTGCTGCAGAAGACGCTGCACCTGCCCGCGCTGGCCAAGCGCGAGGTGAAGATCGACTACGCGGGTGCCGGCCTCATCGCCGTCGCCGTCGCGCTGCTGCTCCTGTGGGTCACGTTCGCCGGCGACCAGTTCGAGTGGCTCTCCTGGCAGACGGGCGCGATGGTCGGTGGCGCCGTGCTGGCGCTCGTCGTCGTCGGCTTCGTCGAGAAGAACGCCGCCGAGCCGATCATCCCGCTGCACCTGTTCAAGAACCGCACGTTCGTGCTCGCCGTGGTCGCCTCGGCGTCCGTCGGCGTCGCCATGTTCGGCACCGCGGTCTTCCTCAGCCAGTACTTCCAGCTCGCCCGCGGCAAGACGCCGACCGAGTCCGGCCTGCTCACCATCCCGATGGTGGTCGGCACGATGCTCGCGGGCATCGTGCTCGGCCGGATCATCTCGAACACCGGCCGGTACAAGGCGATCATGGTGGGCGGCGCCGTCCTCCTGACCGGGTCGCTGTTCGGCCTGTCGACCATCGAGGTGGACACGAGCTTCGTGCTCATCTCGGTCTTCCTGTTCGGTCTCGGGCTGTCGGTGGGCGCCCTGATGCAGAACCTCGTGCTCGCCACGCAGAACACCCTCGACGTGCACGAGATGGGTGCCGGCACCTCCGGCGTCGCCTTCTTCCGCTCGCTGGGCGGTGCGATCGGCGTCTCGGCGCTCGGCGCCGTGATGGCCGCGCAGATCAAGACGGACCTCTCCACCGGCCTGGCGAAGCTCGGCATCGCCTCCGACGCGATGGGTGCCGGCTCGGGCGCGGTCCCGGACCTGGCCTCGCTCCCCGCCCCCGTGCAGACGGTGGTCGAGGGCGCCTACGCCGACGGCATCACGACGATCTTCCTGTACGCCGTGCCGATGGCCGTCGTCTCGCTGATCGCGGTGCTCTTCATGAAGGAGATCCCGCTGGGCCAGCGCTCCGGCATCGAGCAGGTGCTCGACGAGGAGAAGGCCGCCGAGCAGGACGTCGTCGCTCCGGTCGCCGACCGGGCCTGACAACGGCCCAGCACCCGGACGGCGTCGATTTCACCCGCTGAGACGCCGTCCGGGTGCAAGTTCGCCTGCTAGGCCACTCCCGTTTGCCTCGGCGAAGCCTCATGATGGGCGCATGCACGACGTAGCCGCCCAGCCCCTGCCCGACCCGGCCACCGACCCGTTCGGTGCTCTCGAACGCGAGATCCGGGTCCTGATCCGGCGCGCCCAGTCGTCAGCGGCACAGACCGCCAGGCGGGTGCACCCCGAGCTCGAGGCGTCGGCGTACCCGATCCTCGCGCACATCGACTCCCACCCCGGGATCCGCGGCTCCGACCTCGCGGCCCACTTCGGTGTCGGCCGGGCCACCGTGTCGCGTCAGCTGAGCCGTCTCGTGGACCTGGGCCTCGTCCACCGCGAGGTGGACCCGGAGGACACCCGCGGCCAGCGGATCACCCTGACCGCCGACGGCGCCCAGCGCTTCGCCCGGGCCCGCGACCGTCGCATCGAGATGTACAAGGACGCCTTCGGCGAGTGGGACGAGGCGGACGTCTCGCAGCTCGCGACGCTGCTGCACCGCTACTCCGAGGACTTCGTGCGCTGGCGCGACACGCGCTCCTGAGCCGGCGTCCGCCCGAGACGTCGCCGGTCGAGCCTGTCGGGACCTGTCCCGGCAGGCTCGACGCGTGTCCGGGGGCGGGTCACCCCTCGAGGAGGCGGGCCCGCAGCGCGTCCAGCGTCGCGGCACTGCCGCCGTGCGCACGGAACCAGCCCGGCGCGCCGTCGTCGTGCTCGGCGAACCGGTCGAGCACCGTCTCGATCGCCCAGCCCGGCGCGGTGACCAGCTCGGGCGGCAGCCTCGCCAGCACGTGCGCGTCGGGGACGGCGAGGTTCGCGGTGACGGCGGCACGCGCCAGCACCTGCGGCATGTGGGGGCCGGTCCGCTCGTAGTCCGCGACGATCGCGGACCGGTCGACGCCCAGCAGGGACAGCACCAGCGCGACCGTCACCCCCGTGCGGTCCTTGCCGGCGGTGCAGTGCACGAGCACGGGCGCGTCGTCGACGGCGATGAGGCGCACCGCCTCCACGAGATGCCCGGCGCCCACGCCGTCGAGCATCTGCAGGTACAGCTCCCCGAGGCCCGGGACGGGAGCGGGCGCGGTGGCGCCCTGCATCGCGGTCCCGTCCAGCAGCGGCAGCGGCACCACGTGCGCGACGCCGGTCAGCGGGTGCGGCTCCCCGTTCTCCCCCGGGTCGCGCAGGTCGAGCACCGTGCGCGGCGGCCACGCCACGTCGGCCGGGGCGACGTCGCCCGAGCGGGGTGCGTCGGAACGCAGCAACGCCCCGGGCACCAGGCCCGGGGCGGCCGTCGCGACGTCGCGCAGGTTGACGAGGTGGTCGGGCACGGACGCCGGCGCGGCGGTCCAGGCCACGGCGGCGTCGGCCGCAGAGGGCGCAGAGGGCGCGGAGTCGGTCACCTGGTCGACCCTAGCGGCGCCCCGCGCCCGGGGCGCCGCGGCCGGACGCTCAGGCCTCGACGGGCTCGAACGTCAGGCTGAGCGAGTTCATGCAGAACCGGTCGCCCGTGGGCGTCTGCGGCGCGTCGTCGAAGACGTGCCCCAGGTGCGAGCCGCACCGGGCGCAGCGCACCTCGGTGCGGACCATGCCGTGCGACCGGTCCTCGAGCAGCTCGACGGCGTCGCCGGCGAGCGGCGTGTAGAACGACGGCCACCCGCAGTGCGAGTCGAACTTGGTCTCGCTCCGGAACAGCTCGTTGCCGCACGCGCGACAGCGGTACACGCCGACACGCTTCTCGTCGAGCAGCTCACCGGTCCAGGGCCGCTCGGTCCCCGCCTGCCGCAGCACGGCGAACTCCTGCGGGTTCAGCTCGACCTTCCACTGCTGGTCGGACTTCGTGACTTCGTACGTCATCTGACACCTCCGTCGACCCCAACCCGGACGGAGTCGCGACTGTTCCCCGGGCGTCGCGAGCGCCTCCCCGTGAGGCGTCGGCAGCCGTCGGGCGCGTCCGCCGTCGACGACCCCGAGGAGCACGGCAGGGTCGGGCGGCCCATCGCCGTCCGACCTGCGGTTGCTGCCTCCTGCGCCTCCGCCGCCTGATGCCTGACTTGACGTTGCGTCGGTACGATGTCGCGGATGGGCACCCAGAAGGAGATCGCACGCCGCGCCGGAGTCTCGGTGTCGGTCGTGTCCGCCGTCGTCAACGGCACCGTGCACACGCGGATGAGCGACGAGACGCGCACCCGGGTCGAGGACGTCATCAAAGAGCTGGGGTACGTCCCGAACAATGCCGCACGGGCTCTGCGGCGCCAGCGCACCGGAACGATCGCCGTCGTCGTCGAGAAGCTCGAGAACCCTGTCTACCGCGACATGTTCCACGGCATCTACGACGCCGCGGAGTCGCACGGGTGGGCGGTCGTGCTGGGCGACGCGCGCTGGATGCGCTCCGGCAGCCATTTCCTGGCACACCTCCTGGGGCAGGGCACCATCGACGGCATCATCCTGCGCAGCGAGGGTCTCATCGACGACGAGGTGCTGGCCCACCTCCGCGCACGTCCGACCCCGGTGATCCTGATCGAGGGACGGCACGGCCCGGACGGGCGATGGCTGGCGATCGACGATGCCGCGGCGGGCCGCGTGGCGACGCAACACCTGCTCGACCTCGGCCATCGGGACATCGAGTTCGTGGGAGGTGAGCGGTGGGTCCCGTCGCTGGAACGCCACCGGGGCTATGCCGGCGCGATGCGTGATGCCGGCCTCGAGCCGCGCGGCGCCGTCGCGACCGGCTACGGACCCCCGTCGGGCTCCGAGGCACTCCGGCAGGTCATCGGCTCCGGCCGACGTCCGACGGCGCTCGTGGTCGACAACGTGCTCTCGGGCATCGGCGTCCATGCGGCGGCTCACGACGCAGGCGTCTCGATCCCTGGCGACCTGTCGGTCGTCGCGATCCATGACGCGGACATCGCCGGCGACGTCCGCCCCGCGCTCACGACCGTGCGGATGCCGATGGCCGAGCTCGGCGCGCGCGCCGTCCAGTCCATCGCGGCGGTCCTGGAAGGCTCTCCCACACGGTTCGGCCTCGTCGACGAGCCGGCGCCGGCGCTGATCGCGCGCGCGAGCACGGCACCACCGCAGGTTTCGCCGCGCCCCTGGTAGCGCTCCACACCGTCACCCCGTCATGACGGGGTGACGAACCCATTGACGTGACGATGCGTCACTGGCTACGGTGACGCAACGAAATGTCAGCGACGTCCAGCGAGGGGCGCCGCACGACGGAAGGACAATGTTGACCTCCGACACCAGCACGCCCCGATCCGTGCTCCTGCGCTCGTCCTGGGCGAACGCGAACATCGGCGACGTCGCGCACTCGCCCGGCCTCATCACCGCCCTGCTCGACTCCGAGCCCGGTGCCCGCATCACGCTGTGGCCGATGCGGCTCGGCGAGCGCGAGGAGGCGATGATCCGGCGGGCGGTCCCGACCGTCACGATCGTCCGGGGTGACCTGGACGAGGCCGGCGTGCCGACGACGCCGGAGCTCGCCACGGCGTGGGAGTCCGCGGACGTCCTCGTGCACGGCTCGGCGGCGAGCGCCTCGCTCGTGCCCGAGCTTGCGTCGTGGCGCGAGCAGTCCGCCCGGCCGTACGGCTATGCCGGCGTGACGGTCGACCCGCTCTTCCCGCGCGCCTGGGGCTCGCTCGAGCGGCTGCGCGTCATGACGCAGGCCCTCCCGGCGACGTTCCTCGAGGACGACGGCCGCGCGATCATCGACGACGCCGAGTTCCTGTTCGCTCGGGACTCGATCAGCCTCGAGTTCCTGCGCGCCCAGGGCGCGAGTCCCCAGGTGCTGGAGTTCGGGCCGGACGGGACCTTCGCCTATCGCTACCGCGACGACACCGCGGGCGACGCGGTGCTGGGATCGCTGGGGCTGGCGGCGGGCGAGTTCGGGTGCTTCGTGCCCCGCCTGCGCTACGCGCCGTACCCGGACATCTACGGCACGGAGCGCACCCGGGAGTTCGACCGCCTGTACGCCATCAACGCCGGCACCGTCGGGTTCGACCTCGACACGCTGACGGCCGCCATCACCACCTGGGTCCGCGAGACGGGCCAGCCGGCAGTCGTCGTGCCTGAGATGAGCTATGCGGTGGAGCTGGCCCGCGACGAGCTGCTGCCACGCGTCCCGGCCGACGTCCATGACCGGGTCCTGGTCCTCGACCGGTACTGGACGCTCGAGGAGGCGAGCTCCGTCTACGCCCGCGCCCGGGCCGTCGTCAGCATGGAGTGCCACTCGCCGATCCTCGCGTCCGTCCATGGCACGCCGACGATCTATGTGCGTCTGCCCACCGAGACCGTCAAGGGCGGGATGTACGCCGACCTCGGAGGGGCGGACGTCGTCGTGGAGGTCGAGCCGGGTGGTCCGGAGGCCGCGGCCGCGGCCGTCGAGACGCTCCTGTCGGACGAGGCGGCGGCCCGAGCGACGTCGTCGGCCATCAACGCCGCTGCCGTGGGCCGTCTGACGGACATGGCCCGCACCATCCTGTTCGGCGAGGGGGCGTCCGAGTACCCGCCGCGGACTCAGGAGGCAGACCTTGTCCCAGCTCGTTGAACGCCCGCCACGGGCGTCCGCGCCGAAGGACTCGTCGTCGGCCGCACGCCCGGCGCGACGCTCCGGCCAGACCCTCGCCCGGTGGCGGCGCGACCGGCTCCTCCTGCTGCTGGCCGCCCCCGGCCTCGTGGTGGTGCTGCTGTTCCACTACGTCCCCCTGCTGGGCAACGTCATCGCGTTCAAGGGGTATCTGCCGTTCCTGACGATCGCCGAGAGCCCCTGGGTCGGCTGGGAGAACTTCCGGGTGATCTTCTCCGGTGACCCCCTGTTCGTGAACGCGTTGACGAACACCCTGATCCTCACGCTGATCCAGGTGCTGTTCGTGTTCCCGCTGCCGCTCGCGCTGGCACTTCTCCTCAACGAGGTCGTCTCCGAGCGCGTCAAGCGGACCGTGCAGTCCGTCCTCTACATGCCGCACTTCCTGTCCTGGGTGATCGTGGTCGCGCTGTTCCAGCAGATCCTCGGGAACGCGGGGATGGTGAACACGTTCCTGCGAGGGCACGACCTGGCGACGTTCTCCATCATCGGCGTCCCGGAGCTGTTCGAGGTCCTGATCACCAGCCAGGTCATCTGGAAGGACACGGGATGGGGCACGATCATCTTCCTGGCCGCCATCTCCCGGGTCGACACCTCGCAGTACGAGGCGGCCGCGATGGACGGTGCCGGCGCGATGCGGCGCCTGTGGCACGTGACGCTGCCCGCGATCCGCTCGGTGTTCATCCTGCTGCTGATCCTGCGGCTCGGTGACTCCCTCACCGTCGGCTTCGAGCAGATCATCCTGCAGCAGGGTGCGGTCGGTGCGACCGCGAGCGAGGTGCTCGACACCTACGTCTACAACCACGGAATCGTCGGCGGCAACTGGGGCCAGGCGGCCGCGGTGGGCCTGACCAAGGGCGTCATCTCGGTGCTCCTGGTGCTCGGCGCCAACAAGCTCGCGCACAAGTTCGGCGAGCGGGGGGTGTACCACAAATGACCACCACCTCTCCCTTGGGGCTCACGACCGCACCGCGGAAAGCGAGGCCGTCGACGCCCGGGGGCCGACCGGCATGGATGGGGCGGCCCAACCCGGTGATCACGGCCTTGCGCGGCCTGATCCTGGCGATCGGCTGTGCCGCCGTCCTCCTGCCCCTTCTCGCCGTCGTCTCCACCTCGCTCGCGACGCAGGAGGAGGTGACCGCCAACGGTGGGTTCGTGCTGCTCGTCCGCGAACCGACCCTCGCCTCCTACCAGGCGATCCTGTCCGGTGGCGTCGTGACCCGCGCACTGGGGATCAGCATCGTCGTGACCATCGTCGGCACGCTGCTGTCGTTGGCGTGCACCGTCGCTCTCGCCTACGCGCTGTCCAGGCCCGGGTCGCTCGGCTCCCGCCCCATCCTGCTGGCGGTGCTCTTCACGATGCTGTTCAGCCCCGGCATGATCCCGATGTACCTGGTGGTCAAGCAGCTCGGCCTGCTCGACAACCTGCTCGCGCTGGTCCTCCCCGTGCTCATCAATGCCTTCAACGTCATCGTCATGCGGGAGTTCTTCCTCGACATCCCGGGCGAGCTCATCGAGAGCGCCCGCATCGACGGCGCGAACGACGTCACGATCCTCACGCGCATCGTGCTCCCGCTGTCCAAGGCCGTGATCTCCGTCGTCGGGCTGTTCTACGCCGTCGGCTACTGGAACGCGTTCTTCAACGCCTTGCTGTACATCAGCTCCCCCGAGAAGTGGCCGCTGCAGCTCGTGCTGCGGACCTATGTGGTCAACGAGACCCCGATGGGTGTCGACCAGATCTCCGCAGGCTCCGAGAGCCTGCCGCCACAGCTGTCCATCCAGATGGCGATCCTCGTCCTCTCGATCGTCCCCATCCTCCTCGTGTACCCGTTCCTCCAGAAGCACTTCACCAAGGGGCTCATGATCGGCGCCGTCAAGGGCTGATCACCTGTCCCGTGTCCCTCCTCGATGAAGCGGAAGGTCCTCATGTCTGCCACTGTCTCTCGTCGTCGTTTCCTGGGCATCGCCGGCACCCTGGGAGCGATGGGCCTCGTCGCCGCCTGTTCACCGTCGCCCGGTGGGTCGTCCCCCCTTCCGGCATCGAACGGTGGCGGTGGCGGCACGGCCGGGCTCCTGCCTACGTACCGGCCCTTCGACAAGTTCGCGCCCGACCTCGTCTCGAGCAACCCGGGTGTGTCCCCCGGCTACTTCACCTATCCGGACCCGCCCGCCGCGGTGACCAGCGGGGCTCCGGCGTCGGGCGCCCCGGTGCGGGCGATGACCTTCACCTACGATCCGGTCGCTCCCGAGCTGAGCAACAACGCGCTGTGGCAGAGCATCAACGAGGCGCTCGGCACCGAGCTGGACCTGGAGTACACGCCCGCTGCGGAGTACGACGCCCGGTTCGCGACCACGATCGCCGGCAGCGACCTGCCCGACCTCGTGGCGATCAAGGGGCAGCAGCAACAGATGCCGGCGATGCTCGCGGCGAAGTTCTCCGACCTCACCGAGCATCTCTCGGGTGACGCCGTGCTGGACTACCCCCACCTCGCGGCACTCCCGACGCCCTCCTGGCGGAGCACCGTCTACGACGGCCGGATCTGGGGCGTGCCGGTCCCGCGCTCACTGATCGGCACCGTGCTGTACACCCGCGCGGACATCCTCGAGCGGGCGGGGCTGTCCCTGCAGCCGGAGTCGCTCGAGGAGTTCACCGAGATGGCGAAGGCCCTGACGGACGAACGCGAGGGTCGCTGGGCCTTCGGGCAGACGCCCCTGGGCGTGCTGCTCGAGACGAACGGCATCGCGAACGCCTGGTCTGTCGACGAGGCCGGCGTCTTCACCTTCAACGGCACGCTGCCTGGTTACGAGCAGGCGCTGGCGGACGCCGTCGCGCTCAACGACCTGGGCGTCGTGCACCCGGACGGCAACGCGGCTCAGAACACCCAGCGCAACGAGTGGATGATGGCGGGCACCACCTCGTTCCAGATCGGCAACTACGCAGGATGGCCCAAGTTCTACCTGCAGGGGGCCGGCATCGACGGGTTCCGGCTCACGGGCATGCTCTCTCCCGCACGGGAGGCGGGCGGGACGATGGTGCGTACCGCCGGCCCGTCGGCCTCGCACTTCTCTGCCGTCGCCAAGCAGGACGACCCGGAGCGTCTCGCCGAGATCCTGCGGGTGCTCGACTGGCTGGCCGCGCCCTTCGGCAGCACGGAGTACATCACCCGGCGGTTCGGCAAGGAGGGCGAGACGTTCACCTTCGACGGCCCGGACCCGGTGCTCACACCCGAGGGCGTCAACCAGGCGACGTTGCCCGTGCGGTACATCACGGAGAACTCTCCGGTGATCTTCGAGTCGCAGGACGAACGAGCCGTTCGGGACCAGTTCGACCACCAGGAGGCCGGTCTGGAGTACACCGTGCCCAACCCGACGGAGGGTCTCTACTCCGAGGCCGCCGTCAGCGAGGGGGCGAGCGCGCAACAGGCGCTGACCGCGACCGAGCAGGAGATCGTCCTGGGGAACCAGCCGGTCTCCGCCTGGGCGCCCGCGGTCGAGTCCTACATGTCCGCCGTCGGCACCAAGGTCAAGGCCGAGTACGAGGAGGCCTGGGCTCAGCTCAACGGCTGATGCCGCGAACCGTCCCTCGGCGAGTCGCGCGCCCGTCGAAGCACCGGCTGAACACGTCACCGAAGAGGAGTCACGGAATGCAACGGAGCTTTCCCCGGCGGGGCTTCCGCCGTCGTGCCCAGACGATGTCCGCCGCGGCAGTCGCGCTCGCGGTGGTGACGACGGGCCTCGCGCCGGTGACGGCCGCCGCGTCGGACATGTCGGAGCTGGGCGAGCTGCTCGACCTGACGCGCCCGGGCCTTGCCGACATCGCGGCGGAGCTCGCGGTCGGCGACGAGGCGGGCGCCGCCGAGGCGCTCAAGGCGTTCTACGCGGGACGGACGGGCGTCGAGTACCCGGTCGCGGGGGACGGGGCCGTCCACGACGCCACCGCCGACGAGCTCGCGGCCGGGATCTTCCGGTTCGGCACCGAGACCCGTGACTTCTACGACGACGCCGAGCAGAGGATCGACGTCGACTGGCAGGACCTCTGGGGCGGGACGGAGAGCGCCCCCGGCAGCGCACAGGTCCTCATGAGCGACTTCTCGTTCATGTCGACGCTGACGAACGCCTACCTGGACGAGAGCGATCCGGAGAAGCGTGCGGCGTACGCGAAGGCGTGGACGGACATCTCGCTGGACTTCTTCGCGGACAACCCCGGCTGGCCGCAGGTCCGCAACCTCTCGGCCGGCAAGCGTCTGGCCCAGCTCGTCAACGCGTTCTCCGTGTTCCGGACGGAGCCGACCACGCAGGCCGGCGCCCTGGTGACGTACCTGACGGGCATGCACGAGACGACGGAGTACCTCACGCGGGTGCTGCAGATCCACGTCGGTAACAACTGGTACATGTCGATGGCCCGCTCGATCTACTCCGCGGCGGTGTACCTGCCCGAGCTCAAGGCGTCCCGCGGCTGGGAGTCGTTCGCCGTCCGGTCCGTCGAGCGGTTCCTGCGCGCGTACATGCAGAGCGACGGCGTATACCGCGAGCCGACCTTCAACTACCAGGCATACGTGGCGGACCTGATCAACACCATGGTCCGCGTCGCGGACGCCAACGGGCGGACGCTTCCCGACGCGATCGTCCAGTCTGCGGACTGGATCGCGGACGTGCTGTTCGCGACGCGCAAGCCAGATCTCCAGGCCGCGCTGATCGGCGACACACCGAACGTCGACGCGGGCAGGAACGCCATCCGGGCGACCGGCGAACGCCGCTCCTGGCCCGACTTCACCTGGGTCGCCTCCGGCCGCACCCAGGGGACGCCCCCGACGCTGGGGTCCACGCTGTACCCGCTCAGCTTCGCCGTGCAGCGCTCGGGGTGGGACGCCGACGCGCAGTACATGCTCATCAACAACCACAACTCCAGCTACACCGCCTCGCACCGGCACCCGGACGACCTCAGCCTCGAGATGTCGGCGTACGGGCGTGCGCTGGTCGTCGACTCCGGGGTGGGCGACTACAGCGCGACCCCGACGAACGACTGGATGCGCAGGACGACCGAGGCGCACAACACGATCGAGGTCGACGGCGAGCCGCAGGCCGCCGGGGTCACGCGAGCGATGTCGCTCTGGCGGTCGAGCGCGGGCCTCGACGTCTACCGGGGCCGGGCGATGGGCTACGACCCGGTCGCGCACGACCGGGTCGTCTACTTCGTCAAGCCCGGCTTCTGGGTGGTCTCCGACGACCTCATCGGTGACACCGCCGCGCACGACTATCGCCAGCTCTGGCACTTCCCGGGCGACCCGGTCACCGTCGACCCCACCACGGGCGTCGGCACCGTCGGGTTCGACACCGTGCCCGGCAGGGAGCCGGTCGCCGGGGTGCAGCTCGTCCCCGTGTCCCCGGCCGGCGTCGACGTCACCCCGACCGTCCACGACGACGGCGCCGTGCGCGTGGGCGAGGAGGTGCTCACCGGCGTGGACTTCCTGTCGTACGACTGGTCCGCCACGGGTGCCACGGGGCTGGACACGATCGTGGTCCCCGGCAAGGCCGGCCCGGCGCCCTCGGTGACGTCGACGCGCATCGAGCTGCCCGGGGTGGACCACTCCGTGGCGACCGCCATGGAGATCGACCTGCCGCACGCGACCGGCCGCTTCTACCTCTCGCGCGAGGCGTCGCCCTCGTCGCGGGAGTTCGGGGCTGCCGCGACCGACGGCGAGACCGCGTACCTCGAACGCTCCCCGGGCGGCAGGCTCACGCGGTACGCGCTGACCCGCGGGTCGTCGCTGGTCGACGACGGGGAGACCGTCGTCGACGCGTCCGCCACGGTGTCCGACGTCAGCGTGGAGCTGAAGGGCGCGACCGCCCGGATCTCGCTCGGGGACCCGTTCACCGGCACGCTCACGATCGACGCGCCGAAGGCGAAGGCGGTGAAGGTGAACGGCAGGCCGACCGCGTTCACCCGTGCCGGTGACCTCGTCACCGTGTCCGTCGAGCCGGCCTTCGCGCCGACGCCCGTGCTCGACGAGGAGTTCGAGGACGCGAGCCTGGACCGCGAGGTCTACGGCTTCGAGGACGGGCTGGAGGGCTGGACGCCGGTACAGGGCGCCTGGGAGCTCGGGGGCGATCCGTCGAACGCCGCGCTGGCACAGACCTCGAGCGCGGACGATCAGTCGTTCGCCGTGCTGCAGAGCGTGCCGGACGACGTGATCGTGACCGCGGACATCGAGCCCGGGCCGGCGCACCAGACCACCGCCCGGACCGGCCTGGCGTTCCGCTACCACGACGCCCGCAACTACTACCGCGCCAACGTCCTCCGCTCGTCGGCCGGCGCGACGCTGCAGCTCGTGAAGGTCTACAACGGGACCTCGACGCTCCTCGCGGAGACCGAGCTGGAGGTGAGCGCCAACGCAGCCCACACGCTGACCGTCTCCGCGGTCGGGCGCGAACTGGTCGCTGCCGTCGGCAACACGTCGGTCTCCGCGACCGACAGCCAGCTGCCGACCGGCGGTGCCGCGGCCTACACCCATCGGCGGGCCGCGACCTTCGACGACATCAGTGTCACCGAGGCGCTCGATCAGGAGACCTGGCGCGCCATCCAGGGCCAGGTCTCCGTGAGCTCCGGCCGGCTGGCCCTCACGCCGGTCGCCGGCCGGGCGCACGTGCTCGCCGAGTCGACGCTGCCGGCGCGGTTCTCCGCACAGTGCGACTTCGTCGCGGAGGCCACCGTCACGGTCGACGGCGTCGGCAACGCGGGCGTCTCGTTGCGCGACACCTCGGACACCTACGGGTATCGCATCCACGTCGGCAGGACGAGCCAGGGATCCCGGTACGCGAGCATCGTCCGCGAGGCAGGCCGGTCGGGTCCGGTCACCGTGGACACGGCCACCCTCAGCGACCCCCTCGACGGTCCCGTCCGGCTGGGCGTGGCCGTCCACGGCGACCGGATCACGGCGACGTTGGACGGGGCGCCGATCCTGGAGGGCCGCGACACCGTCGTGCGGAGCGGGGGCGTCGGGCTCTACGCGTCCACACGGAGCACGTTCGACGACCTCACGGTCGCCCGGTCCTGCGGGTCGACCCCACGGGAGGAGCGATGACCTTCCCCGCCGCCGTCGACCTGCCCGTCCCGGCACCGCCTGCGGACGTCGCGGCGCTCATCAGGCCGCACCATCCACGCCTCATGGTCGACGACGCGGCGCTCGCCGGGATCGCCGACCGCATCGCGAGCCACGAGCTCACCGCGGAGCTGTACGACGAGCTCCTCGGGCACGCGGACGCGCTGCTCACCCTGCCGGTCTCCCGGTACGAGTTCCCGAACGGGCGCACGCTGCTGGTCGTCACCCGCGAGGTCCAGCGCCGCCTCTACGTGCTGGCGATGGCGTACCGGCTCTCGAAGGACGAGCGGTACGCGGGGCGCGCCGCCGAGGAGATGGTGGCCGTCGCGGCGTTCCCGGACTGGAACCCGGAGAGCTTCCTGTCCGTCGCGGAGCTCCTGCACGCCTTCGCGGTGGGCTACGACTGGCTGCACGAGTGCCTCGACGACGCGCAGCGGCAGGTCGTGCGCCACGCGATCGTCACGCTCGGGCTCGAGCCCGCGATCGCGCAGCACGAGTCCGGTGCGCGGTGGACCACGAGCTCGAACAACTGGAACGTCGTCTGCAACAGCGGCACGATCATGGCCGCGCTCGCCGTCGGCGACGAGGAACCTGAGCTCGCGAACGAGGCGATGCGTCGCGCGTTCGGCTCGCTGCCCGTGGCGCTCGCGGAGTACGGGCCCGACGGCGGGTTCCCCGAGGGCGTCACGTACTGGGGCTACGCGACGCGGTTCCTGGCGCCGACGATGGCGTCGCTCCAGACGGCCATCGGCGACGACTTCGGCATCACGGAGACCCCGGGGCTCGACCGCACGGTCGACTTCGGGATCTACATGACCGGGCCGTCCGGCCAGCAGTTCAACTTCTCTGACGCCGCCCTCAGCGCACACCCCGCGGGGACGGCCGCGCACTGGCTCGCCGCGCACTACGGCGTTCCGGTGCACGCGTGGTGGGCCGAGCAGGGAGCACCGCGGCAGCCGCGAGCGCTTCCCCCGTTGCACCTGATGTGGCAGGGGCTGGTCGACGCCGTGCCCCCGAGCGAGGCCGACCTGCCGCTGGACCGCCAGTTCGACGCCGTCTCCACCTTCCTGTCGCGCAGCGCATGGAACAGCCCGACTGCTAACTTCTTCGGGTTCAAGGCGGGGGACAACGCGTCCAGTCACGGCGACCTCGACCTGGGCACGTTCGTGATCGACGCGCTCGGCGCACGCTGGGCCACGGACCTCGGGCCGGAGACCTACGACCTGCCCGGGTACTGGTCGGCCGGCCCGGACGGGCGGCGCTGGACCTACTACCGGAAGCGGCCCGAGGGACACAACACCCTCGTCATCAATCCCGACGCGACGCCCGGACAAGCCGTCGACGCGCGGGGGACGCTCGTGGCGACCGGGTCCAGCCCGGACGCGAGCTTCGCCGTCGCCGACCTGACGGAGGCCTATGCGGCCCAGGGCGTGACGAGCTGGCGGCGCGGCGTGGCGCTGATCGACGGCCGGAGCCGGTTCGTCGTCCAGGACGAGGTCACCGCGTCCTGTCCGGTCGAGGCGTGGTGGTTCATGCACACGACGGCCGAGATCGACCTGGGGGCGGACGGCCGGTCGGCCATACTCTCGCTCGACGGTCGGCGGCTGCGCGCCGCCCTCATCGACCCGCCCGACGGTGCCCGGTTCTCCGTGATGGATGCGGTGCCGCTGCCGACGTCGCCGAACCCGGACGGCCAGACACCGAACACCGGCGTCCGCAAGCTCGTCATCGCGGGCCCTCGGGCGCCGCAGCTCCGGCTGAGCGTGCTGCTCGAGCCCCTGCCCGCGGGCGTCCCGGGGCCGGAGCCCGTCGTGGCGGACCTTGCGGACTGGACCGTGGACCCGCTGCCGATCCCGGCCTGACCGGTCGGCGCGAAGACGCCCGCCGTTGCGGGCCTCGAGCGGCCGCCGTGCACAGGCCGGGCGCTCGGCCGGCTCAGGCCGCGGGCGCCGAGCCGCCCTGTCCGCGGCCGCGGCCGCCGCGGCGGCGCCGGCGACGGGCCGGTGCGGACCCGTCCGCCCGGACCGTCTGCGGAGCGCGGCCGCCGGACGACGCGGGCTGCGCCTGCGAGCGCTGGCCCTGCTGCCCCTGCTGCACCTGGGCGCGCTGCCCCTGCCCGCGCTGCGCGTCGCCGCCCGAGCCACGTCCGCGCTGGCCGCCCTGCTGCTGGCCGCCGCCCTTGCGGCGCTGCGGCTGCTGCGGCGCCGTCGGGGCGGGCGGCGTCACGTACGGCGCGACCTCGCCGACCAGCGCGGTGACGGTCGCGTCGCCCGGGGCCACGGGCTGCGGGCGGGCGTCGATCTTCGCCTTGCGCGTGAGGTCGCGGACGTCGCCGCGCTGCTCGGGCAGCATCACGGTGACGACGTCGCCGCCGGACCCGGCGCGGGCCGTGCGGCCCGAGCGGTGCAGGTACGCCTTGTGCTCGGCGGGCGGGTCCACGTGCACGACGAGCTCGACGTCGTCGACGTGGATGCCGCGCGCGGCGATGTCGGTGGCGACGAGCACCTTGACGTCCCCGGAGGAGAACGCCGCGAGGTTGCGCTCGCGCGCGCCCTGGCCGAGGTTGCCGTGCAGGTCGACGGCGGGGACGCCCGCGCCGGTGAGCTGCTTGGCGAGCTTCTTCGCCTGGTGCTTGGTGCGGGTGAACAGCACGCGACGGCCGGTGCCGGACGCGAGCGCGTGGACCACGTGCTTCTTCGCGTCGGCGTCCGCCACGGCGAGGATGTGGTGCGTCATCTGCGGCGGCGGGGCGGCGGCCTCGTCCACGGAGTGGGTCACCGGGTTCTTGAGGTAGCGCCTCACGAGCACGTCGACGCCGTTGTCCAGCGTCGCGGAGAACAGCAGGCGCTGGCCCACGGTGGGCGTGCGGTCCATGATCCGCTTCACGCCGGGCAGGAAGCCGAGGTCGGCCATGTGGTCGGCCTCGTCGAGCACCGTGATCTCGACCTCGTCCAGCGTGAGGTGCTTCTGGCCGAGCAGGTCCTCGAGGCGGCCGGGGCACGCGATGAGCACGTCGACCCCGGCGTTCAGGGCGGTGACCTGGCGGGACTGGGCGACGCCGCCGAAGACGGTGGTCGTCACGAGGCCGAGGGCCTTCGCGAGCGGCTCCATCGTGGCGTTGATCTGGTTGGCGAGCTCGCGGGTCGGGCAGAGCACGAGCGCCCGCGGGCGGCCGGGCCGACGACGCGGGCGGCCCGCGGCGGCGGCCTTCGCCGCGGACGTCGCCAGACGCGTGACGACGGGCAGCGAGAACGCGAGCGTCTTGCCGGAGCCGGTGCGGCCGCGGCCGAGCACGTCGGTGCCGGCCAGCGTGTCCGGCAGCGACGCCGTCTGGATCGGGAAGGGGGTGGTGATGCCCTGGTCCGTCAGCTGGCGGACGACAGGGGCGGGCAGGCCGAAGTCGGCAAAGGTAGTCAAGAAAAAGGGCCTCTCGGGCAGGGACGTCTCGGACGTCGGGGTCGGGGTCCGCCGCACGCAATCCGGGGGGATCTCCACGACGCGGGGCGCGCAACGCGCAGCCACCTGCCCCCAGTCTCTCACGACAGGCGCCCGGGTCGACCACCCGACCTCTCAGGGGCGCATGGTGGAATGGCCGCCGTGGACGACTTCCTCGCGACCGTCGGCGACGTACTGACGCAGATCTGGACGGCCGCCACCACCCCCGTGCCGCCGCCGGCGCAGCCGGTGGTGCTGGCCGCGGGCCTCGCCGCGCTCGCCGTCGTGCTCGTGTCCCCCGTGTGGCGGGTGGCACGGCACGTCGTGACGATCGCGCACGAGGGCGCGCACGCCGTCGCCGCCATGCTCACCGGGCGCCGCCTGGACGCCATCCGGCTGCACTCCGACACCTCCGGGCTCACGGTGTCCGCCGGGCGTCCGCGCGGGTTCGGGATGATCGTCACGGCGTTCGCCGGGTACGTCGGCCCCGGCCTGACAGGGCTCGGCGCCGCCTGGCTGCTGCGGCACGGCTACGCGGTGGGGCTGCTGTGGCTGCTCGTGCTGCTGCTCGCCCTCCTGCTGCTGAAGATCCGCAACTGGTTCGGCCTCTGGTCGATCCTCGTCTCCGGCGCCGCGCTCGTCGCGGTCTCGTGGTGGCTCGAGCCCGCCGCGCAGGCGACGGTCGCCTACGCGGTGACGTGGTTCCTGCTGATCGGGTCGGTGCGCCCCGTGCTCGAGCTCCAGGCCCAGCGGTCCCGGGGTCGGGCGCGGCGGTCCGACGCCGACCAGCTCGCGACCCTGACCCGGACGACCGGCATCCTGTGGGTCGTGGTCTTCCTGCTCGTCACCGTCGGCTGCCTGCTGCTCGGCGCGACCTGGATCGTGGAGCCCGCGACCTGACGACGGCTCCCCGCCGACGCGTCACAGCCGCGCGTACCGAGCCCGCGCGAACGAGTACACGCCGTAGGCCGCGATGCCCAGGCCCGTCGCGACGAGCAGCACGACCCCGAACGGCTGCTCGCGGATCGTGCGCAGCGCGTCGTCCAGGCCGCCCGCCTTCTCGGGGTCGGCCGTGACGGCGGCCGCCACGAAGAGGCCGCCGAGGACGCCGAGCGCGATCCCCTTGGCCATGTAGCCGACCTGGCCGAGCCGCACGACCGCCTGTCCGACGCCGCCGCCCCCGGTCGCGCGCAGGTCGTCACGGAACGACTTCCGCCACCCCTTGACGACGTGGAAGACGCCCACCCCGACGATCACGAGGCCGACCACCGCGACGAGCCACCGGCCCGCGGGGGCGCGCATGAGGTCGGCGGTGAGCCCCTCCTCGGAGCCACCGCCGGACGACCCGGTCGCGACCCGCACCGCGGTGCCGGCGAGCACCCCGTACAGGACGGCCTTCGCCGCGGCCTTGGCCCGGGCACCGACCTGCTTCGCCTTGTCCGTCCCGGGCACGCCCGCCACCGCCTCGGTGAGCTGCCACAGGGCGAGGCCGGCGAAGCCCACCGCCGTCAGCCACAGGAGCAGCGCGCCGCCCGGGGCGTCGGCCAGCTCACGCAGGGCGCCCTGCTGGTCGGCGTTCCCTCCTGAGGACCCGAAGGCCAGGCGGACGGCCAACCAGCCGAGGAGCAGGTGCAGCACGCCGGACGCGACGTAGCCGGCCCGCGCGAGGGCCTGCAGCGCGGTGCTGTCGTTCGCGCTGCGCGAGGTGCGTCGGGCGGCGCGGCGGGGTCGGACACAGGTCACCTCCGTCGGTGCCGCGGGGGTCGCGGCACCACACGATGGCGCAACCGGGCCTTGGACGCCACTCCCACGGCCATGCCGTTCCCGGCGCGACGACGGCCGGGCACCGAGCGATCTCCCTGCCCGGCCGTCGGAGGACCGGTCAGGCGGGGGCGGCGCGCCCTCGGGACGCGCGGTGCACCCGCCCGGACGTCACGCCTGGGGCGTGAGCACGAATCCCGGACCCTGCGCGGCAGGGTCGGTGTCGAGGGTCAGCGTGTCGAGGGCGGGCGCGGCCTGCGCCTCGACGAAGACGTGCGTGCCGCCCTCCTCGTCGACCACCTGGTCGTCGGGCTGGGGAGCCGGGACGAGCGCGAGCTCGAAGTTGCCGGGCTGGCCGGCGGACTGCGCGATCCGCAGCCCGCCCTCGTCCGGCACTCCTGCCTGCTGGGCGAGGTCCTCGACGGCGGTACGGGCGTTGTCGGTCACGGTGAGCATGGACGCTCCTCTCGTCGGTCCTTGCGAACCCGTCCACCGAAACAGCAGGAGGGGGCCCGGCGCAACGATGAGACGCGATCGGGACGAGATCTCCCGGTGGGTGAGACCCCGCGTGACAGCCGTCCCCGCGCGTCGATAGGTTGCCCTCCGTGACCGGATCGTGACTTTCCCGATGGCGTCGCGGGTGGCATCACGGGCGGCGGCGCGGTCCGGTGCGCACGGGACGCCCGCGGCCCCGCGTACGCTGTCCCGCAGCCGCTACCGACCTCCGGGCGGACGGCGGCGGGCCTCTAGCTCAACTGGCAGAGCAGCGGACTTTTAATCCGCGGGTTCAGGGTTCGAGCCCCTGGGGGCCCACCCCTGCACGTCACCGTCGCAGGTCGTCGTCGCCCGAAGGAGCTCCGTGCCCGTCCGCGCCCAGGCCCCCGTCGTCATCGCCCATCGGGGCGCCTCCGCCGACGCCCCGCAGAACACGCTGGCGGCCTTCGACGCCGCCGGGGAGGCGGGCGCCGCGATGATCGAGATCGACGTCCACCTCAGCGCCGACGGCGTCCCGATGGTCATCCACGACGGCACGGTCGACGCGACCACCGACGGCAACGGCGAGGTCCGGGGCCGCACCCGGGACGAGCTGCAGGCCCTCGACGCCGGCTCGTGGTTCGGCCCGGAGTTCGCCGGGCAGCGCATCCCCACCCTGGCCGAGGTGCTCGAGCTCGTCGCGCGGCATCCCGGCCTGGGCGTCCTGTGCGAGTACAAGGGCCGCTGGAGCGCCGAGGACGTCGCCGTGACGATGCGCGTGCTCGACGCGCCCGAGCTCGCCGGCCACCTCGTCGTCCAGGGCTTCGACCCGGTGACGGTCGCCGCCCTGCGCGACGTCGCGCCGCAGGTGCCGCGGTCGCTGCTGGTCGAGCACCCGCGCGAGAGCCTGCCCGCGCTGCTCGGCGAGCTCGACGCGGCCGCCGTGAGCCCCGGGGCGGCGCTGATCGCCGACGACCCGGGCCTGGTCCCCGCCGCGCACGACGCGGGGCTGCGGGTCTTCGGCTGGACCGCGAACGACGAGGCGACCTGGCGCCTGCTCGTGGACGCCGGCGTGGACGGCATCATCACCGACCGCCCGGCCGCCCTGCGCGAGTGGCTCGCGACGGCGCACGTCCCCGCCCGGGGCTGACGCGCCGGCCGCGGCTCAGCGCCGCGGCGCGTGCAGCCAGCCCGACAGACGCCCGGTCACCCAGGGCAGCACCCAGAACGACATGATCGGCGTGAGCACCAGCGTCGAGACGAGCACGCGCAGCACGACGTGCAGGTCGGCGAACGGCGGCACGAGCCAGCCCACCAGCACGGTGAACGCGAGGTTCACCGGGAAGAAGCCGAGCCAGATGGCCACGGACTGCTTCCACCGCGGCGGCGCGGCCAGCAGGGGCGGCCCGGTGGGCTCGTCCTGCCGCACGGGCGGGTCGAACCACCCCTCGATGCCGGTGCGCCTCTCGACGCGGCGCTCCTCGACCAGGCCCTCACCGGCGGCGAGCCAGCGCCGACGCTCCGGCGACTCCTCCCACGCCTCGAGCCGGGCGGCGTCGGCGAACCGGTAGAGCATGATCCAGTCCGCGGCACCCTCGGAGGCGCGGATCCAGCCCGAGCCGAGGAAGCCGTCCCAACGGTTCGCGAGCCGGACGCCGGACTGCACCCAGGCGGTGACCTCGGGGACGCGGTCGGGGCTGACGGCGCGGTGGATCGCGACCGTCACGGGTGCGGAAGTCATCCGAGCATCCTGGGGTGCGCGCGGCCTCCCGGGCCCGGCGGCGCGGGCGCGCGGGACGGCGCGTCCCACCATCCGGGCGCCCCGGCGCGCGGCCCGGGGTTTCGCCGGGATGTCCCGTCCTTCACATCTCGTCCTCGCGGCCCGCACCGGATTCGTGTCGTCTGGTCCCCTCGTTGGCCCGGAGCACCGGTTGAAACGGTTGAAGATGGAACGAGCTTCCGACCGGTGCGAGCTCCCGACAGGTTCGAGCTCCCGACCCCCGAGGACCTTCTCCCATGACCGAGCACACGACCGAGCACACCCCTGCGCCCCTGCCCCGGCGCCGCGACATCCACCGCCCGGCCCGGCAGCGCCGCGCCGCGGAGCCCGCCGCCCGTCCCACGACGCCGCGCCTCGGGCGCCGCGCCGTGCACGCCGGCGTCCCCGTCGCGCTCACCGTGATGGCGCTGACGACCGGGGTGGTCCTCACCGGCAACTCGTCCGCCTCCGGGGAGACCCGGACCGCGGGGTCGACCGACCAGGGCTCGTCCTCGGTGGGCACCATCGAGACCGGGACGTTCGGCATCGTGTCCCCGACCACCTCAGCCACGACGGCGATCATGCGGCCCGCGCTGTCGGGCGCCGCGGGCGCGACGTCGGGCGCCGTCGGCTCGGACACCGCGGGCTCGGGCGCGGCGAAGGCCGACACCGAGCAGGCCGCGTCGAAGGGCGCCGCGAAGAGCGCCGCCGCGTCCGGCGACGAGGCGCTCTCCGCCGCCCAGGAGGCGCTCGCCCGCGCGGACCAGGTGACGACCGAGTCCCTCGGCGTCCCCGCCAAGCAGCGCAAGGCCGTCGCGAAGAGCGCGGCGCACCTGCGCGACGTCGTGTCCGACCGCTCCGGCGGGGAGGCGGCGTCGCGCGCCGGCGAGCGCACCGCGCTCGACGTCCGCGGGCAGGGCGCGGCCGACGTCACCGACGCGACCGAGGACCTCACCACCCTGATCGAGAAGACCGACACGAGCGCGATCAGCATCACGCCCGCCCCCGCGACGCCGGCCGAGGTCCTGGACGCGCAGGCCGCGGCGGCCCGCAAGGCCGCCGGCTCCCTCAAGCAGTTCGCGGACGACACCGAGGGGTACGAGAACGGTCGCCTCGCGTCCGCCGACCTCAAGGGGTTGTCCTTCGCGTCGGGCGAGTCCCTGCGTCGCGACGCGGCCGAGCAGCTCGAGCGCCTCGACGCCGCCTACCGGGCACGCTTCGGCGAGCACCTGCAGATCCGCGACTCCTACCGCTCCTACGAGTCGCAGGTGTCGGTCAAGGCGAGCCGCGGCTACCTCGCCGCCGTGCCCGGCTACTCGGACCACGGCTGGGGCATCGCCGTCGACCTCAACGGCGGCGTGGAGGAGCGCTCGAGCGCGCAGCACCGGTGGTTGGTCGCGAACGCGGCGAAGTTCGGGTGGAAGAACCCCGCCTGGGCCCAGGCCGACGGCCGCAAGCCCGAGGCCTGGCACTGGGAGTACCGCCCCTGAGCCTCGACGCTCCCCCGCAGCACGTCCCCGACGGACCCGTGACGACCCGTGCGTCACGGGTCCGTCGTCGTCGGTCGGGGAGCGGCTCAGGCCCAGCCGAGCTCGTGCAACCGGTCGTCGTCGATCCCGAAGTGGTGGGCGATCTCGTGCACCACGGTGATGGCGACCTCCTCGACGACGTCGTCGCGCGTGTCGCAGATGGCGAGGGTCGGGTGGCGGTACACGGTGATCCGGTCCGGGAGCGAGCCCGCGGCCCAGTGCAGCCCCCGCTCCGTCAGCGGCACCCCCTCGTACAGCCCGAGGAGCTCGGGATCGTCGGCGGGGGCGTCGTCCTCCACGAGGACCACGACGTTGTCCATCATCGCCGCCAGGTCGGCCGGGACCTGGTCGAGGCCGTCCCGGACGGCGTCCTCGAACTCCTCGCGCGTCATCTCCACCACGGGTCCCATCCTCGCCCACGACGGGGCGAGGACCGTCCCGGACGGCTGGGTATGCTTGCCGGGTCCAGCCCCCATCGTCTAGCGGCCTAGGACCCCGCCCTTTCACGGCGGTAGCACGGGTTCGAATCCCGTTGGGGGTACGTCCGCGGGGACGCCGGCAGCGTCGGCAGCCCCGCGAAACGGCGCGTCCTTGCTGGTCAGGATCCGATTTCAAGATCCCGGCGAGCATGGGGTACGCTTCTTCTCGGCTCGAAACGAGCTTCCTCGGTGGGAGTCCACTCCCCACCATGGCCCTGTAGCGCAGTTGGTTAGCGCGCCGCCCTGTCACGGCGGAGGTCGCGGGTTCAAGTCCCGTCAGGGTCGCGCATGATGCGCCCGGTTCGTCGGAAACGGCGCCCGGGCGTTCGTGTCCAAGGCTCTGTAGCTCAGTTGGTAGAGCGTTCGACTGAAAATCGAAAGGTCACCGGATCGACGCCGGTCGGAGCCACCATCGAGACCCCCACGCCCCGGGCGTGGGGGTCTCGTCGTTTTGCGCCAGGAATTGCCTGGACCAGCGGGGACGGGTTGAGTGGGACCGCACGGACGATCACCACACGCAGGATCGGAGCAGCCGATGACGGACTGGGACGACGGACGCACGCCGCCCGCCGAGCAGCCACCCTCCATGGGTCGGCTCGTGGAGCAGCTGTCGGAACAGACCACCCGGCTCGTGCGCGCCGAGGTGGCGCTCGCCAAGGCCGAGATGACGGAGAAGGCGAAGAGGTCCGGCATCGGGATCGGGCTCGTCGCCGCGGCGCTCGTCATCGTGCTGTATGCGGTGGGCGTGCTCATCTGGGCCGGGATCCTCGGCCTGTCCGAGGTGTGGGCCCCGTGGCTGTCGGCGCTCGTCGTCGGCGTCGCCATGCTGCTCGTCGCCGGCCTGGCCGTCGCGATCGCGGTGGGCCAGCTCAAGAAGGCGGCCCGGCGGCCCGAGACGATCGACCGGGTCAAGGAAGACGTGGAGACGATCAAGAAGGGGGTGCGCCGGTGACCGAGCCCACGACGCCCGAGAACAGGACCCCGCCCCCCACCGCCCGGGAGCTCGAGGACGAGGTGGCCCGCACCCGCGCGGAGCTCGGCGCGACCCTCGACCAGCTCGCGACACGACTGTCGCCTAAGTACCAGGCGAACCAGTTCGCACGGGCGACCAGGCAGGCGGCCGGCGACGCCGGCACGTTCGTCACGGGCGGGGGTCTCCCCGCCACCGACCCGCGGCGCAAGCGCAACGCCCAGGTGCTCCTCGGCGCCGCGGCGGCGGGGCTGGCGCTGGTCGTGATCGTCGTCGTCAGGGCCCGGCGCCACTGAACGCCGCCGCGCTCGAGCAGCGCTGCGGCATCCACTGAGCACGTCCCTACTTGTCCGGCGTCGCCTCCTCGGAGGCGGCGCCGAGCAGCGCGCGCACCTCCGACTCCTTGTAGCGGCGGTGACCACCGAGCGTACGGATCGACGAGAGCTTCCCCGCCTTCGCCCAGCGGGTCACGGTCTTCGGGTCGACGCGGAACAGGCTGGCCACCTCGGCAGGCGTCAGCAGAACCTCGGAGTCTCCGTGGAGCGACATCCCCTGCACCTCCTGGTACGGACCGGCCCGGGCGGCGCCCGGTGTGCGGACACGGTCTCGCTCATCCATTGTGTGCAGAAAGCGGGATTGAGGCGACTTGGGAGCCGGATGAAATCGTCCGGATCGTCCTGGCATGGACCGAGTCGTGCTCGTGCGTCCGTTCTGCCGGTCGTCGGCCGCCACGGACCGCTCCGCGCACCGGACGGTCTCGTGACCTGAGACACCATCCGACGAGGATCACCCGCTCCCACGTCCATCGATGCGCGCGGCACGTGTCGCGGAGTGGAGGGAATGGCGCGCGAGCATGTACCGTTGGGGTCTGAACAGACTACTTACGCACGGGGCCGCCGTCACGGACGGCGCAAGCCCCGCTCCTACGTTGAGGGGGTCTCAGCCATGGGCCGCGGCCGTCAGAAGGCAAAGCAGACTAAGGTCGCTCGCGAGCTGAAGTACTACAGCCCCGAGACGAACTACCACGCGCTCGAGCAGGAGCTCAGGAGCAGCGAGGGCAGTCGCACGGATGTCGCCACGGAGGATCGTTTCTCCGACGACGACGAGTACGACAACCGATACAACTCCTGGGGCGACGAGCGCTGAGTCCCAGCGTCGGACCCCGTGTCCCACGGGTTCCGGCGATGCGCGCGAAGGGCCGCACGGCAGCAGCCGTCCGGCCCTTCGTCGTGCGCGGGGAAGGTCCCCCTCCCCCGCGCCGGGTGGTCAGCGGTAGTCGCCGGTGAGGCGGACGGCGCCGCCCTGCACGCCCTTGGTCCCGGCGACCAGGTCCTCCGCCGGCGTGGCCGGGTCCAGGTCCTCGACCGAGCCCAGCACCCACGCCGGCACGCCGCGCGCCGCGAGCGTCGCCAGCGCCGCGTCGACGCCGTCCGCGCCGACGACGGCCACCATGCCGACGCCGAGGTTGAGCGTGTTCTCCAGGTCGCGCCGCGGCACGGAGCCGAGCTCCCGGACGGTGCGGAAGACGGCAGGCACCTCCCACGACGCGCGGTCCACGGTCGCCACCGTGCCGGCGGGCAGGACGCGCGCGAGGTTCGCCGCGAGCCCGCCGCCCGTCACGTGCGTGACGGCGTGCACCTGCGCGGCCGGGTCCTCGGCGAGCGCGAGCACGTCCCGCGCGTAGACCCGGGTGGGCTCCAGCAGCTCCTCGCCCAGGGTGCGGCCGAACTCCTCGACGTGGCGGTCCAGCGACCAGCCGGCGTGCTTCACGACGGCGCGCACCAGCGAGTAGCCGTTGGAGTGCAGGCCGCTCGAGCCCATCGCGACCAGCACGTCGCCCGCGCGCACGCGCTCCGGGCCGAGCACGGCGTCCGCCTCGACGATGCCGGTGGCGGCGCCCGCCACGTCGTACTCGTCCGGCGCCAGGAGGCCCGGGTGCTCGGCCGTCTCGCCGCCCACGAGGGCCGTCCCGGCCACCTCGCACGCCTGCGCGATGCCGCGCACGATGTCGGCCACCCGCTCGGGGACGACCTTGCCGGTGGCGATGTAGTCCGTCATGAACAGCGGCTCCGCGCCGACCACGACGATGTCGTCCACGACCATGCCGACGAGGTCGAAGCCGATCGTGTCGTGCTTGTCGAGCGCCTGCGCGATCGCGACCTTGGTGCCGACGCCGTCGGTCGACGTCGCGAGCAGCGGCTTGCGGTACTCGCGGATCGCCGAGAGGTCGAAGAGCCCCGCGAAGCCGCCCACGCCGCCGAGGACGGCGGGCCCGTGCGTGCGGCGCACGGCGTCCTTCATCAGCTCGACGGCCTTGTCGCCGGCCTCGGTGTCGACGCCGGCCGCGGCGTAGGTCAGGGGTTCGTTCGTCACGTGGGGCTCACCGTTCGTCGGCTGTGTCGGTCGGCTGTCAGGCGGGGTCGGCTGTCAGTCAGGGGTGGTCGAGCGCGGTGCCGCCGCCGGCCCCCACGGAGACCGTGCGGAGACCGTCCTCCGGCGCGCCGAGCGGAAGCTCGGCCTGCTCGAGGAGATGCTTGCCGAGCTGGTCGGCGGTGGGGAGCTCGATCGGGTACTTGCCCGTGAAGCAGGCGGCGCACAGCTGGGACGCCGGCTGCTCGGTGGCCGCGATCATGCCCTCGGTCGAGATGTAGCCGAGGGAGTCGGCGCCCAGTGACTGACCGATCTCGTCCGGGCTGAGCCCGTTGGCGATGAGCTCCGCGCGCGACGCGAAGTCGATGCCGTAGAAGCACGGCCACTTCACCGGCGGCGACGAGATGCGCACGTGCACCTCGGCCGCGCCCGCCTCGCGGAGCATGCGGATCAGGGCCCGCTGCGTGTTGCCCCGCACGATCGAGTCGTCGACGACGACGAGGCGCTTGCCGCGGATCACTTCCTTGAGCGGGTTGAGCTTGAGGCGGATGCCGAGCTGGCGCAGCGTGTCGGACGGCTGGATGAACGTGCGACCCACGTAGGCGTTCTTGGTGAGGCCCTGCCCGAACGGGATGCCGGACTCCGCGGCGTACCCGACGGCGGCCGGCGTGCCGGACTCCGGCGTCGGGATGACGAGGTCCGCCTCGACCGGGTGCTCCCGGGCGAGAGTGCGGCCCATCTCGACGCGCGACGCGTGCACGGAACGCCCGTTGATCGTGTTGTCGGGGCGGGCGAGGTAGACGTACTCGAAGACGCAGCCCGCGCGCTCCGGCTCGGCGAACTTCTCGGAGCGCAAGCCGTCGGCGTCGATGGTGAGGAGCTCGCCCGGCTCGACGTCGCGCACGTACGACGCACCCACGATGTCGAGGGCCGGCGTCTCCGACGCGACCACCCAGCCGCGCTGCAGGCGGCCCAGGACCAGCGGGCGCACGCCCTGCGGGTCACGCGCGGCGTACAGGGTGCCCTCGTCCATGAAGACGAGGGAGAACGCGCCGCGCAGCTTCGGCAGCACCTCGAGCGCCGTCTGCGCGAGGGTGTGGTCGGCGTCGCCGGCCAGCAGGGCCGTGATGAGCGCCGTGTCGGTGGTGTTGCCGCGCGCGAGCTCGCCGCGCCGCTGGGCGCCGTAGCGCTCGGCCACCAGGTTGACGAGCTCTGCGGAGTTGGTGAGGTTGCCGTTGTGCCCGAGGGCGACGGTGCCGCCCGCGGTGGCGCCGAGCGTCGGCTGGGCGTTCTCCCAGGTCACGCCACCGGTGGTGGAGTAGCGGCAGTGGCCGACCGCGAGGTGGCCGGTGAGGGCGTCGAGCGCAGTCTCGTCGAAGACCTGGGACACGAGGCCCATGTCCTTGTAGACGAGGATCTGCTCACCGTTGCTGGTGGCGATGCCCGCGGACTCCTGTCCACGGTGCTGCAGGGCGTACAGGCCGAAGTAGGCGAGCTTGGCGACCTCCTCGCCGGGGGCCCAGACCCCGAAGACGCCGCACGCGTCCTGGGGGCCCTTCTCGCCGGGCATGAGGTCATGGTTCAGGCGGCCGTCAGGGCGCAAGGGCATGCCTCGAGTATCCCACAGGGCCCCGGTGCGTCGACCTGCCCGGACGCGTCAGCGACGACGCAGGCTGCGCCGGTCGGAGATCACCGCGATCAGCCCGCCGACGCCCAGGCCGAGGGCGATCCCGCCGAAGATCATCACCGACACGTAGACGCCCGGCTTCATCAGGACGCCGGCCGAGTCGGTGGCGTCGATGAGCCACGTCGAGAAGATCAGCCCGACGACACCGCCCACCAGCGCGCCGATCCACAGGAACACCGGGTACTTGGGCGCGCGGCGTACGCGGTCCGGGTCGACGAGCAGCGTCACGTCCTGCGGCTGCTCGACGTCGTCCACGGCATCGGTCGTCGACCCCGCCTCCGACGGCGCGGTCTGCTCCGCCGCCGCCTCGCGGTCGGGCGGCGTGCCGTCGGGCGTGGCGCCGTCGGGTGCCGGGGCGTCCTGGTCGGGGGTCGAGCTGCTCACCCCTCGAGCCTAAGCCACCTGCCGGCACCCGACGTCCGCCCGTCAGGCGGCTCCCAGGTCCTTCCAGGGGCCCCACGACGTCGCGCCGGGCTCGTCGTGCCGGGAGTACCACTGCGCCTGCCAACGGTGCCCGTCGTGCACGACGACGTCGCCCTTGCCGTACACCCAGGTGCCCGTCCACGCCGGGAAGGTCCCGGCCGACGTCACGACCGGGGCCCCGACCTCGGCCCACGGCCCGTACGCCGACGCCCCGGGGCGGTCGCCGCGCGACCACCACAGCGCCTCGAAGAGCCCGCCCTCGAAGGCGACCCGGTCGCCCTTGCCGTAGGTGGCCTTCGCCTCCCACGCGGGCGCGGACGGCACCAGGTCCAGCCCGACGAGCAGCGGGTCGTGGTCCGACGACCGGAACGGCGTCTCGTCGTAGAGGATCGTCGCGTTGTAGTTGTAGCGGCTGTACTCGTTCGCCACCGGCTCGTACGCGTTGACGTTCCAGATGTCGGTGCCGGTCACCCGGTCGATCAGGCCCGACGACGCGAGCGCGTGGTCGAGCGAGCCGACCGCGCCGTCGAACGCGTAGGTGTACTCGCCCGTGGTGGGCCCGAGGTCCGTGTAGCCGGCGTCCGTGAGGACCACGACCGGGTCCTCCTGCTCGTAGGAGTTGAGGTCGCCCACGAGCAGCACGGCGTCCGTGCCCGCGTCCGCCGCGACGTCGTCGGCGAAGGCGACCAGCGCGGTCGCCTGCCGCACGCGCGACTCGTTGGAGGCGCCCTGGCCGTCACCCGTGTCCTCGTCCCCGGGCCACGGGCCGGCGGACCCCTTCGACTTGAAGTGGTTGGTGATGACCACGACGTCGTCGCCCGGGTCCGCGTCCACACCGCCGGCCGGCTGGAACACCTGCGCCAGCGGCTGGCGCGCGTTGCCGAACGCCTCCGGGTCGTCGAGGATCCGGGAGGCCCCGACGGGCTCGGCGCCCGCGGTCCGGTAGACGAACGCCGTGCGGATCACGTCCTCGCTGTCCGGGAGGTCGGCCGGGGACGCGACGTACGCCCACGTGCCCGCGCCGTCGTGCGCGTCGAGCGCGTCCACGAGGTCGGAGAGCGCCTGGTCGCGGTCCTTGCCGAACGCCGCGGAGTTCTCGATCTCCTCGAGCCCGACGACGTCCGCCCCCAGGGCGGAGATCGCGGCGACGATCTTGGTCTGCTGCCGCTCCAGGTCCTCGGCCTCCGCGGCGCCGCGGGCGTCGCAGCCGTCACGGACGGTGACCGGGTCCCCCGCGCGGTCGGTGTAGTACCGGCATCCGGTGAGCTGGTCGCCGGTCGTCGTGAAGTAGTTCAGCACGTTGAACGTGCCCACCTGCAGGGTGCCGCCCACGTCCTGCGGCGACGCCTCGCGCGTGTCCTCGAACGTGGCGGGCTGGACGTCGGCGGCGACGTCGGGCGTGAGCCGGTGCTGCGGCTGCAGCCCCCAGGCGTCGAAGCGGTAGTCGAGCACGACGGGCCGGGTGAACGTCACGGCGGCGCCGACGCGGACCGGGTCCCCGCCGGTCAGCCACGGCAGCGGCTGGGAGGAGTTCGCGGCCGAGCTGTAGTTGGTCGACGAGCCGTCGTCCAGCAGGACGGCGCGGGCCGCGTTGTCCTCGGCCTGCTGCTTCGCCTCGACGGACCCGGGACGCCCCGCCGTGGTCGGCTGGACCAGCGGCGCGTCGCCCGCGGCCAGCCCGATGGTGCCGTAGAAGTTCGTGTCGTAGTTGTCCGTGACGGTGAAGTCGCCCTGCGGGGCGAGCAGCATGCCCTCCAGGGCCTCGCGCTCGGCGTCGGTCGCGGGCCAGGTCGTGGCGAGCGGCTCGACGGCACCAGGCTCGTCGAGCAGGGTCCACGCGTCGGCGGTGACCTCCGTCAGGCCGGAGTACTCGCTGACCTTCCCCGTGACCTCCACGTGGTCGCCGACCTCGAGCTCGGCCGCGGCGGCGCGGGAGTACACGAACACCGCGTCGGAGGCGCCGGGCGTCGCGTCGTCGGCGGGGTCACCGCCGCTGCCCGCGGTCTGGAGGTAGAGCCCGTCGAAGCCGCCCGTGGGGTAGGTGGCGGTCACGACGCCGGTGGTCGTCACCGTCGTCCCGGCCAGCGGCGACGTCGCGCCGGTGCCCTGGATCTCGGCGATCGTCGCGTCCTGGCCCGGGCCCGGGTCGGTGCCGCTCGCGGTCGGCGTCGGCGCCCCGGCGGCGAAGTCGGCCGCGTTGTCGGCGGTGTGCGCGTGGTCGCGGCGCGCGACGGACGTCGCGTTCGTCGTCGCGGGCGCCGGCCCCGAGCCCGCGAAGGCGCTGGCGGTCGGACCCCAGCCGAGGAGGTCGACGACGGCCTCGGCCGCCGCGCAGTCGGCGCCCGCGCAGGAGAGGCGGTCGGTCGAGCGCACCAGCGCGACCTTGGCGCCGGTGCCGGACATCGCGATGGTGCCGGTGACGTCGGGGGCGGGCAGCGCGGGCAGCGCCGTGTTCCCGCCCAGCGCCTGCGCGACGAGGAACGACCCGCCCGCCGGGATCTCCCCGGAGAGGTTCGTCTGGGCCCCGTTGGCCCAGGTGCCGGCCGCGGACGCGTACTGCACGGACCAGCCCTCGAGCGACACGGCGTCGTCCGTGGGGTTGTACAGCTCGACGAAGTCCTGGTTGAACGCGGCGCCGCTGTTGCCGCCGCCCCCGTACACCTCGTCGATGACGACGGGGGCGTCGGGCGAGACGGCGGCGGACGCCGGGGCGGCGAGGGCGGCGCCCAGGGGGAGGACAAGCGCGGCCGCGGCGGCGGCCGCGAACGGTCCTCGATGACGGGCGGGAGGGGTAGGGCTCACGGTGGCTCCTTCGCGGCGGACGTGGGTGACGTCACCTCAGCAGACCCGCGTGAACCGTTGTTGAACCCCACGTCACGGGACGTCGTCGTCCGGCTGTCGTGGTGCGTGCCTGCCCGGTGCCGCCGAACGTAGCGGACCGGACCGACACCCGCGCGCCATGGGGCCCGCCGACTCCCCGGCCTCGTCGGTCCGGTCAGGGGCGGGGCCGGGCGACCTGGAGCGGCAGCAGCCCGGACAGGTCGGCCCGCTCCCCCGAGGCGCTCACCCGCCCGGACCCGACGGCGTCGTCCCACGTCAGCCGCCCGGTCGCGAGCCCGAGCCAGGTCTCGACGTCCGTCTCCACGACGTTGGGAGGCGTCCCACGCGTGTGCCGCGGCCCGGCCACGGCCTGCACGGCCCCGGCGGGCGGCACCCGCACCTCCACCGAGTTCCCGGGCGCGACGTCGGCCAGCTCCTCCAGCGTGAACCGCACCGCCGTCGTCACGACCGGCCGCGAGGTGTCGCCGCCCAGCCACGCGGCCACGGCCGCCCGTCCGGCAGCAGGTTCGGTCCGTCGTCGCGCAGGCACGCCAGCACCTTAGGCCAACCCACCGGCTGGCAGGTTCCTGACCCTGACCCGAGCGGGCCGACGAACGAGCGCGGGTCGGGGATGGCGTCGCGCGGACGCGTTCACGGGCGCCAGGGCGCCCTCCACCTCGGGAGGGATACGTC
>NZ_JBHTVC010000040.1:0-42989 GCF_042793275.1 Isoptericola sp. NPDC056578 | reverse complement strand
TGGGGTCCGCCCCTTCTCGCGGGGAGCCTTCTCCGTCTCGCGGAGGTGCTCAGCCGGCGCGGCGGGCGCGGGCGGTACGGCGCTTGAGCGCGCGGCGCTCGTCCTCGCTCATGCCGCCCCAGACGCCGGCGTCCTGGCCGGACTCGATGGCCCACTTCAGGCACGTGTCGACGACGTCGCAGCGACGGCACACGGCCTTGGCCTCCTCGATCTGCAGGAGGGCGGGGCCGGTGTTGCCGATGGGGAAGAAGAGCTCAGGGTCCTCGTCGAGGCAGGCGGCCTTGTGGCGCCAGTCCATGTCATCTCCTCGGTGCAGGGGGACCTGGTCCGTCAGAGGGGCGCGCGCGAGGGCGCGCCAAACCGGGTCCGGTGGGTGGGGGTTGATCTGCCGTCCAGCGTCACACCTCGTGAAGCGCCGCACAAGGGGTTACGTGAAAGTTTCTCCTGCGTGAAGCGTGAGTGCTTCATCACACTGTCGTGAAACCGCAGGTCGCACGTATTCTGACGTGTCATGCGCGCTTCTGTCACCCCCTCGTCCGACGCCGACGGTGTCCCGGAGGGCTCACGCCCGCCGGGCCTGAAGGTCGTCGCCGCGGGAGTCGTGATCGAGGCCGTCCTCCTCGTGGGCGGGGCCCTGCTGGTCGGGGTCGAGCTCGTCCGCGGCGCCTCTCACAGCGTAGCCGTGAGCGTGTTCCTCGTGCTCTTCTTCCTCGGGCTCGCGTGGCTGCTCGTCGGGTCCAGCCGAGCCCTGTGGGCGGGGCGTCACGGCGGCCGGGCGCCCATCGTGGTGTGGCAGATCATGCAGGGCCTCGTCGGCGTCAGCCTGCTCACCGCGGGCGTGCTCTGGGCGGTGCTCGCCGGCCTCGGCCTGCTGCTCGTCGCCGCCACGGTGCTCGTCGCGGTGATGTCGCGCCGGGTCGTCGAGTCGACGTCCGGCTGAGACCGCCGGGGTCGGGTCCGCGTCCGCCGGCCTGGCCACCTGCACGACCCGTACCCGCCCCGCCTCCACGAGTGCGCCGCGCCCCGCGCGAGCCGGTCCGGGGTCGACGGCGTCCGCGAGCGGGACGCCCCACAGGTCGTCCGCCCCGCGCTCGCCCGGGTGCAGCACCACCCCGGTGCGCCGCGCGCGGAGCTCGGCGAGGGCGCCCCGGTGCGCCAGCGCCGTCCCCGTCGAGCTCGCCGCCGCCACGAGCGCGAGGCCGGTGCCGTCGGTCAGCGCGGCGATCCGTTCCGCCTCGAGCGGGTGCTGCTGGGCGAGGACGTCGAGGTCGTCGACCACGAGCACGTCGTGACCCCGGTGCGTGACGGCGGCGTGGTCGACGAGCCCTTCGCCGGTCGCGCGGCTCGTCAGCCCGTCCTGAAGCCCGTCGAGGAGTCCGGGCAAGGACGCCGGCGACGGCGCCACGGCCGGCGCGTCGCCGGCGTCGCGGCGCAGTGCGGCGTCCCGCGAGACCACGCCGGCCAGCCGTCCCGCCGCCGCCAGCCGCCGGACGACGAGGCGCAGGACGGTCGTGCGGCCGCTGGCGCGCGGTCCGGTGACGAGGGCTCCCTGCGCGACGTCGAGCGCGACCGGGGCTGCCGCGTCGCCCCCGATCCCGACCGGGACGAGGAGCGCGCCGCCGTCGGGCGGGTCGGCGGCGCGGTGGCGGGGCCCGCGCCCGGGCGCCGGGGCCAGATCGGCCTCCTCGACCGTCGTGGGCAACGGCCGGACCCGCAGCGGCGCCGGGGTCTCGCGTTCCGTGCGGCCGCCGGGACCGGCGTCCGGGACGGACGGTTCGCCCGGCAGCAGGATCTGGCACAGGACCGGCTCGCGCGCGAGCCACGCGGCGCGACCCGCGAGCCCGCCGCGCCCGGCCAGCCCCGACGGCGCGCCGAGGAGCACGTCGGCGTGCGCCTCGCTGCCGAGCAGCACCAGCCGCGGCCCGACCCGCGCGGCGAGCCCGCCGAGGGTCGCGCCGTCGGACGCGAGCGCGAACGCGACGCCGACGGCGGCCAGCGCGCGCACCAGCGGGTCCCACGGGTCCGGCCCAGCGAGCGCGGTGCGCAGCTCCTCGACGCCGTCGACCACGACGAGCGTCCGCGGCCGTGCGGGCACCGCGTCCGCCGCCAGCAGGCGCAGCAGCCGTGCCGCGCGCCGGGGCGACGCGGGGCCGGCAAGGGTGCCGAGGCCCGGGTGTCCCGTGAGGGCGGTGTACCGGGGGAGCGCGGCGGCCGGTGCCAGCACGTGTACGTGCCAGCCCTCGTCCAGCGCCGCCCCCGCCAGCGTCAGGAGCGTCGTCGTCCTGCCCGAGCGCGCCCGTCCCACGACGCCCAGGTGCCCCGTGTCCGGGTCCCAGCGCACGACGGTACGGCGCTGGCGGTCGGGGTCGTCGCCGAGCGCGAGGCGGAGGCCGGCGGAGTCGTCGTCGACCTCGTGGAGGTCCCGCGCCCGGACGCGGCCCGGCAGCGGGGGCAGCCACGGCGCGGCGCCCGGGCGGAGTCCGCGCGCGGCGGCGGCGTCCACGCAGGCGTCGACGAGCGTGCCGACGCGGCACGACCGCGCGCCGGCCTCCGCGAGGCGCTCGTGCGGGTCCGGCCCCGACGGTGCGGCCGCGGGCGGCGTCCCCCAGGCCGGGGCGTGGCGCACCCGGCCCTCGGGCGTCGTGGGGTGCCCCGCGGCGTGGGCGCACTGGAGCGCCACCGGGGGTTCGGCCCCGCGGCGCAGGACGGCGCGCCCCGGCGTGCCCGGCAGGATCCGGGCGGCCGCGGGCGTCTCGACCACGTCGAGCGAGTCCGCGGCGTCCACGACCCGCAGCGCGAGCCGCGCCGAGACGTTGGCCCGCACGTCGGCGCTCACGGCGCCCGCGGGCCGTTGCGTCGCGAGCACGAGGTGCACGCCCAGGGAGCGCCCCTGCGCCGCCACGCGCAGCATGCCGGGCAGGAAGTCCGGCAGGTCGTCGGCGAGGGCGCGGAACTCGTCCACCACCACGACCAGCCGCGGCGGGGCGTCGGGCAGCCCCGGGGGCAGGGCGGCGAGGTCCGCGACCCCGTGCCGGGCGAGGACGCGCTCACGCCGGCGCAGCTCCGCCCGCAGACCGGCCAGGGCGCGTCCCGCGAGCCCGGGGTCGAGGTCCGTGACCTGGCCGACGACGTGCGGCAGCCGCCCGCACGCGCCGAACGACGCGCCGCCCTTGAAGTCGACGAGCGCGAGCGCGACGTCGCGCGGGGACCGCCGCGCCGCGAGCCCCAGCACGAGCGACTGCAGCAGCTCGGACTTGCCCGCTCCCGTCGTGCCGGCGACCAGCAGGTGGGGGCCGTCCGCCACCAGGTCGAAGGTCACGGGGCGGCCGCGGGCGTCACGCCCGAGCGGCACGGCCCAGCCGGCGGCGGTGTCCCAGGCGGGGCCGGGGTCGGGCCGGCCCTCGAACAGGTCGACCAGCGGGACGGCGGCCGGGAGCCGCGGGTCGGTCGGGTCGCCGTCGTCGCCGGGCCCGACCACCTCGTCGTGACCGTCGGCCGAGTCCAGCGCGCCCAGCGACCGTCGCAGTCCCGCCAGGCCGGCGACGAGCCGCGCGGCCTGCTCCGCCCAGGCCGGGTCGACGCCGACGAGCGGGCCGGCCGTGGCCGAGCCGTCGGGCGCGGCCCTCCGGACCCTGCCCGCGCGCACCCGCCACGTCGTGCGGCACCACGACGGCACGGGCGCCCCGTCGGGCAGGCACAGCAGCACGGCGCCGCCTCGCGCGAGCACGTCGTCGGGTCGCCCGACCGCGGCGAGGTCGGACACGTCGGGCACGTCGACGACGAGCAGGGGCGGGCCGGCGGTCGGCAGCCAGCGGCACCACGACCAGGCGTCGAGCGCCCCGACGACCTCCACCGCCGCGCCCGCCGCGGCGAGCTCGGCGACCACCGACCGTGCGGCCGCGAGCACCTCCGCGCGCGGCCCCACCACGGCGACCGAGCCGTCGGGGACCAGCCGGGCGAGCGCACCGGCCGCCACCCCTCCCGCCCGGCGTCCACGACCGGAGGTCCCGGCGCCGGCGCCCCGGGGCGTCGTCCCCGCGAGGGGGCCGCCGGCGCGGGCCCGGGACGCGGCCCGCGCGCACGCGTCGTCCCACGCGCCGTCGGACGCCTGGTGGGCCGCGACCAGCCGGGCGAGCAGAGGACCGGGGGCCTCGCCCACGACGCGGGGCGGCGCCGCACCGGGCTCCGGCGCTCCACCGGGCACGTGGGCGGCGGCCGGGCCGCCCGGGGCGGACGACGCGCCGGCCCCGCCGCGGCGCCGCCGTCGCGCGGCGAGGAGCTGGGGCACGAGGGCCGCGACTCCGAGCAGGGAGAACAGCGCGTAGGCCGGCTGCCGCAGCACCGCGGCGAGGACCAGCGAGCCCACGACGGGCAGCGCCGCGGTGGCGAGCATCCCGGCGCCGGGCCCGGACGGCGACGCGCCCTCGGCGGCCTCGGCACGGCCGGGGGCGGCGTCGAGCCAGGCCGCCACGGTGCCCGAGCGGTGCAGCGTCCACGAGCGCGTCCCGTGCGGTCCGGTCACCTCGAGCACGCCGCCGGGGCGCCAGCGGCGCGGCCGACGCCCCACCGCCCGCGGACGCCGTCGCGCCGGGCCCGTCCCGCGGACGAGCCGCGCGGTCGGGCGCGGCCCGCGGGCACGCCCGTCGCCGGACGGTGGCGTACCGCTCCTCGCGCCCGGGGACACCGTGCTGCCCCGACCGGTGCGCCGCACGGTGACACGGTCCGGCCGCCGAGGGTCCGCGCGCACCACGACGCCGTGCTCGGGAGGCGGGCCCGCGTCGTCGGGCAGTGCCGTCGACGTGCCCGGTGAGAGGGCGACGGTCGCCCCGGCGGCGGGGCCGTCGGCGCGGGCGGCGAGCCACGGCCCGTCGAGGATCGCGGCCGCCGGGCGGGCGGTGTCGTCGCGCAGGGCGACGACGGCCCCGGGCAGGAGCGGGCGGTGCCCGACGACGTCGTCGTCGGACACGAGGACGCCGCCGGCGTGCACCGGGACGTGCCGCAGCTCGGGCCGGCGCAGCAGGTCGGCGAGCCCGGCCCGGCACGCGCCGAACGGCAGCCCCGCGGGCAGGAGCACGTCCTCTCCCGGGCGCACGGTGACCCGGACGTCGCCTGCCCGCCCCCGGGCGAGGCCGGGCGCGGGGACGACGAGGGCGGGCACCGCGGAGGTCGACATGACCTCCAGGGTGCCCGCCCGGGACGGCCGTCGTGGACGGCCTGTGGACAACTCCCGCTACTCGCTCGCCAGCGCCTCCACCGGCGAGGTCTTCACCGCCGTGCGGGCGGGGGCGACGGACGCCACCAGCCCCGCCACGGCGGCCACGACGAGCATCACCAGCACGTCGCGCCACGGGACCACGATGACGGGCGTGCCCGCCCAGCCGAGCGCCGCCGCGGCGCCGGCCCAGCCGTAGACCAGGCCGAGCAGCACGCCCAGCACGGCGCCCACCAGCGCGATGAGGAGGCCCTCGACGGCGAGCATGCCGCGCAGCTGGCCCTTCGACAGGCCGATCGCCCGCAGCGTGGCGGACTCCCGGCGTCGCTCGATGACCGACAGCGACAGCGTGTTCGCCACGCCGATCAGCGCGATCACGACCGCCGCCGCGAGCAGGCCCACGACGATCCCCAGCGCGGTGTCGATCACCTGCTGGAAGCCGGCGCGCTCGACCGCCGCGCCCATGACGTCGGCGGGCGCCTCGGTGTCGGCCACGGCGTCCTGGATCGACGGCACCACGGAGGCCGCGTCGGACGGGTCGTCGAGACCCACCCACAGGCTGGTCACCGGGGCGTCGGGGTCGAGGGCGGACAGGTCGTCCGGCACCACGACCAGGCTGCCGTCGGCGAGGTCGGTGACCGCGGCCGTCACGTCGAGCGACCCGTCCGGGCCGGTGAGCGTGAGGGTCTGGCCGTCGTCGACCCCCCAGACGTCGGCGACGTCCTCGGGCACGACGACCGTGCCCTTCGCGAGCGGCGCGACCGTCTCCGTGCTGCGCATCACCGACGCCGCGTCGTCCGGCGTCACGCCCCGGACCGTGAGGGCGAGGCCCTCGTCCACGCCGTCGCCGGTGACCGTGGCGGCCGTGGCCGGGGTCTCGACGACGCGGGAGACGCCGGTGACGTCGCCCACGGTGCCGGCGAGCGCCGACGGGACGGGGGTCACGGTGGCGTCGCCGGCGGCGACGCTCGTCGGGTCGCTGGACAGGTCGGTCGAGACGGTGACGTCGACCGGGTAGCGAGAGTCGAGCTCGGAGTCCATCGTCACGCGGGCGCTCGCGGCGCCCGTCGACATCATCCCGACGAGGGTGACGCCGATGAGCAGGGCGGTGGACGTCGCCGCGGTGCGGCGCGGGTTGCGCAGCGTGTTCGCGGCCGCGAGCCGCGCCGTCGGGCCCGACGCCCCGACCAGGCGACCGGCGAGCGCCACCACGCGGGGCAGCCAGAACACCGCGCCCACGAGGACGCCGACGAAGGACAGGACACCACCCGCGAGGGCGACCAGGAGTCCGGTGGTGGGCTCCTGGCCGACCGTGCTCAGCGCGACGCCGCCGCCCAGCAGGGCGAAGCCGATCACGGAGACGAGGATCGACAGCACCAGGCGCACGCGGCCGGCGCCGCGGGCCGCCGACGGCGCGTCGGCGGGGCGGAGCGCCTCGAGCGGGGCCACGCGGGTCGCGGCCCGGGCGGGGGAGAGCGCCGCGACCAGCGTCACGAGAGTGCCCACCGCCAGCGGGATGAGGACGACGGCGGGGGTGATCGTGACCGTCGCCGGCAGCGGGACGCCCAGGTCCATGCCGCGGCCGATCGTGAGCGCGGCCTGCGCCAGCCCGACGCCGGCCACCAGGCCGACCGCGGAGGACAGCAGACCCAGCACGGCCGCCTCGAACAGCACGGACCGGCGCAGCTGGCCCTTGTCCGCGCCGACGCAGCGCAGCAGGGCGAGCGTGCGGGTGCGCTGGGCGACCAGCACCTGGAACGTGTTCGCGATGACGAGCGCGGCGACGAGCAGCGCGACGGCCGCGAAGACCAGCACGAACAGCGTGAACATGACGTTCTCGCCGCCGGTCATCTCGCTGGCGACCGCCTCGGCGTGCTCCTCGGGCGTCACGACCTTGAGGTCCGCGGTGTCGGCGCCCGACGCCGCGGCCGCGTTGGTGAGCGCGCCGGTGATGGCCGTGCGGGCCTGCTCGACGTCGGCGGGGTCGTCGAGGGTGACGAGCACGGTCGTGGGCTCGAGGACCTCCTCGCCCGGGGCGTAGAGGTCGGCCTCCCAGCCGGAGACGTCCGACGCGGGGGCGACGGCGGCGCCGCCCTGCATCGAGTACGCGCCGAACGGGTCGGTGAGCGTGCCCGACACCGTGAGCTGCTCGCGGACCTCGGTCCAGGCGTCCTCCTCCGAGCTCTGGTCGCCCTCGAGGACGTTGCGCACGAGGGTGACGGTGTCGCCCGGGGACGCGTCGAGGCGCTCGGCCACGTCGACCGGCAGCGCGATCTCGCCGGAGGCCCCGGGCAGCGCGCCGTCGGCGACCTCGAGCGGCAGCACGCTCGTGTCCGTGGGCTCGGCAAGCACGCCCTGGTAGATGGTGCGGCCGCCGGACTCGAGCTGCTGGTACGTCATGAGCTGGGGGTCGGCCGTCGCCACGCCGTCGGCGCCGCGCACTGCGTCGAGGGCGGCGTCGTCCGCGGGGACGCCGCGGACCACGAGGTCGGCGCCCGTGAACTGGGCGGCGATCGAGTCGTAGGTGGTGCGGGTGATGACGTTGCCCGCCACGAGGGTGATCGCGACGAACGCGGTGCCGATGACGATCGCCAGGCCGGCGGCGGCGAGCCGGCCGGCGCTGCGCCGCATCTGCGACAGGGTGAGGCGGATCATCGCGAGGCCACCGTCCGCAGCGCGTCGAGGCCGGCCAGGGCGGACTCCGGCGTCGGGTCCGTGATGTCGCCCGCGATCTTGCCGTCGGCGATGAGGACGACGCGGTCCGCGTACGCGGCGGCCGCCGGGTCGTGCGTGACCATGATGATCGTGCGGCCGAGCTCGCGCACCGAGCGGCGCAGGAAGCTCAGCACCTCCGCGCCGGAGCGGGAGTCGAGGTTGCCGGTCGGCTCGTCCGCGAACACGACGTCGGGCTGGGCGATGAGGGCGCGTGCGATGGCGACGCGCTGCTGCTGGCCGCCGGACAGCTCGCTGGGGCGGTGCGTGAGCCGCTTGCCGAGGCCGAGGGTGTCGACGAGGGTGCCGAGCCACTGCTTGTCGACGGTGCCGCCGGCCAGCTCGACCGGCAGGGTGATGTTCTGCTCCGCCGTGAACATCGGCAGCAGGTTGAACTGCTGGAACACGAAGCCCACGCGGGTGCGCCGCAGCGCGGTGAGGGCCTTGTCGTTCAGCCCGGTCACCTCGGTGGAGCCGATGAACGACTGCCCGCTCGTGGCCGAGTCCAGGCCGGCGAGCAGGTGCATGAGGGTCGACTTGCCGGAGCCCGACGGGCCCATGATCGCGGTGAAGCGGCCGGCCGTGAAGTCGACGTCGACGCCGTCCAGCGCGCGCACCTGCGCCTCGCCGCGGCCGTACGTCTTGGTCAGGGCGCGCGCCCGCACGGCCGGGGTGACGGTCGGTCGGGCTGCGGTGCCCTCGTCGGGGATCGGGACGTACACGGTCGTGTCCACGGAAGCTCTCCGGTGTCTCGGGATGGTGGCCCGGGAGCTCCGTGGAGCCCTCGGACCAGGACACCACCGACGCTACGGAGAGCCCGGGTCGCCGACATCGGCCCGAGGGTGGGTCCTCGCGTGCTCCCAGGTCATCCTCAGGTATGACACCGACCCTGACCGGCCCCTGAATCGTCCCTGAACCTGCACCCCCGCGACGTGTCAGGACCGGCGCGGGGTATACCTCGCGCCCATCCTGACAACTCGTAGGCGCCGGGACGTGTCAGGGTGGGCGCGGCCTATACCCCGCACTCGTCCTGACAGGTCGGGGGTCAGGAGCCGGGGCGGACCAGGCCGGTCTCGTAGGCGGTCACGACGGCCTGCACGCGGTCGCGGGCGTCGAGCTTGGCGAGGATGCGCCCGACGTGCGTCTTCACGGTGGCCTCGGCGACGAACAGGTCGGCGGCGATCTCCGTGTTGGACCGGCCGCGGGCCATGAGCACCAGCACCTCGCGCTCGCGGTCGGTGAGGCCGGCGAGCGCGTCGCGCTGCGGCGCGGCCTCGTCGGCGGGCAGGGCGGTGACCAGGTGCTCCAGGAGCCGGCGGGTGGACGACGGCGCGATGACGGCGTCCCCGGCGTGCACGGTGCGGATCGCGGCGAGCATCTCCTCGGGCGGGGCGTCCTTGAGCAGGAACCCCGACGCCCCCGACCGGATGGCCTCGAGCACGTACTCGTCCAGGTCGAACGTGGTGAGCACGATGACGCGCGGCGCGTCGGGCGCGGCGGTGAGGCGGGCGGTGGCGGTGAGCCCGTCGAGGTGCGGCATGCGCACGTCCATGAGCACGACGTCGACGCGGTGGTCGGCGAGCAGCCGCAGCGCCTGGGCGCCGTCCCCGGCCTCGAGCGCGACCTCCAGGTCGGGCTGCGAGTCGATGACCATGCGGAACCCGGCGCGCACGAGCTGCTGGTCGTCGACCAGCGCGACGCGCACGACGCCTCCCGCGGGTCCGGGCGTGGGGCCGGGCGCGGGCGGCGCGACGTCGGCGGGCGGGCTCATGCGTCCTCCTGGGTGGTGGTCGGCGCGGGCGGGGCGGTCACCGGCGCCCCGGGCAGCGGCAGCTCGAGGTGGACGCGGAACCCGCCGCCCCGGCGGGGCCCGGTCTCGAGCGTGCCGCCGTACAGGTTGGCCCGTTCGCGCATCCCGCGCAGCCCGAACCCGGGGTCGTTCCCCGTCGCGGCGGCGCCGCGGCCGTCGTCGAGCACCTCGAGCTCGACGGTCGAGGTCGTCCAGCGCACCGCGACCGTCACGGCCGGGTCGGGGCCGGCGTGCTTGCGCACGTTGGTCAGCGACTCCTGGCACACGCGGTACAGGGTGAGCCCCATGCCCGCGGGCAGCGTGCGCGGCTCGCCGACGCGCACCAGCGACACGCGCTGCCCGCCGTCCCGCGCCTGCGCGACGAGGTCCTCGATCTCCTCGACGCCGGGCTGCGGCGCGGGGCGCGCCTGGCGCGGCTCGTCGGCGGCGGCCGACGCCGGTCGTGCGCCGCCGGCCGCGGGGCCGGTGGTGAGCGCGGGCGTCGCCCCCGAGCCGGGCGACGCCTCGTCGCGGGCGGCGTCCTCGTCGTCCTGCGAGCGCAGCACGCCGAGGAGGCGGCGCATGTCGGTGAGGGCGGTGCGCCCGGTCTCGCTGATGGTGCCCAGCGCGCGGACGGCGGCCTCGGGGTCGGACGCCGCGGCGTACCGGCCGCCGTCGGCCTGCGCGACGACGATGGACAGGGAGTGCGCGACGATGTCGTGCATCTCGCGGGCGATGCGGGCGCGCTCGGCGGCGGCGCTGATCCGGGCCTGCTGGTCGCGCTCGATCTCCAGGCGGTGCGCGCGGTCGCGCAGGGCGTCCATGGTGACGCGGCGGGACCGCCGCACGAGGGCGAACGCCCACACGGCGAGGCCCGTGACGAGGCAGAAGATGCCCACGGGCACCATCTCCGCGACGCCGGAGGCGCCCAGCCCGCCGCGGACGGCGACGGCCACGGGCAGCACGATCACGCTCCCGACCGCCGTCGAGCAGATCGCGGTGACGTGCGACCAGGTGGGCCCGTAGACGGTCACGGACCAGAGCGCGACGAGCACCAGCAGGTCGCCGGGCATGATCATCGGGTAGCCGGCGAGGATGTGGGCGAGCGCGACGCCGAAGACGCCGACGGCCGACGCCACCGGCCGGGTCCGCCGCCACGGGAGCGGGGCGAGGAGAGCGACGGTCCAGGCGATGGACTCGCCCCGGCCGAGGTCGGGCTGGGAGGAGTACAGGTCGGTGGCCGCGACGAGCATGCCGCCCGCGAGCAGCACCGTCGTCGTCAGGTCGACGCCGAAGCGGTGCGCCTCGAACCAGCGCCCCATCCTCTCGATCCAGCTCATGTCCGCCAGGGTAGGTGGGCGCCGGAGCGGCCGCGTCCGCCCGGGGGCGGACCGTGGGCGCCGCGCGTCGTCCCCCAGGGGGACCGGCCGTCGTCGCAGGTCGACGACGGCACGGGTGCCGCCGTCGTGGACGACGACGTGCCGGGGCGTCATCTCCATGTCACACCCGACTGGCCCCGACGCGGCGTGGGGAGGGGTCCAGGACCAGCGACGTTGCCGCTAGCATGAGGGAATGACCCACGTACTGCTGGCCGAGGACGACCCGGCTATTGCCGAGCCTTTGGCGCGGGCTCTCACGCGTGAGGGTTACGACGTCATCGTGCAAGGAACTGGTCAAGGAGCCGTCGACAACGCCGGGAACGCGGACATCGTCGTCCTCGACCTGGGCCTTCCGGACATGGACGGCCTGGACGTGGCGCGGGAGATCCGCGGGTCCGGCCTGACCGTGCCGGTGCTGGTGCTCACCGCCCGCGCGGACGAGGTGGACCTGGTCGTCGGGCTCGACGCGGGCGCCGACGACTACGTGACGAAGCCGTTCCGCCTCGCGGAGCTGCTCGCCCGCGTCCGGGCGCTGCTGCGACGCACGCACGGCGAGACGGGCGAGGACGAGGAGCTGCGCGCCCAGGACGTGCGGGTCGACGTCTCCGCCCACCGCGCGTTCCAGGGCGACCGCGAGCTGCACCTGACCACCAAGGAGTTCGACCTGCTCAAGGTGCTGGTCGCGAACGCCGGGTCGGTCGTGGTGCGCGACACCCTGATGCGCGACGTCTGGGGCTCCGACCCGGTCGGCTCGACCAAGACGCTCGACATGCACGTGTCGTGGCTGCGCCGCAAGCTCGGCGACGACGCCAACGCCCCGCGCTACGTCTCCACCGTGCGAGGGCTCGGGTTCCGCTTCGAGCTCGGCGCGAGCTGACGCCGACGGGACAGGGCTGACCTCGTGCGTCGCCGCGTCCTGCTGGCGACCATCTCCGCGGTCGCCGTCGCCGTCCTCCTGCTGGGCGTCCCCCTGGGCATCTTCGGTGCCCGGTACGTCCTGGCCACCGAGGAGCAGCGCGTCACCAACCGGGTGGACACGCTCGCGCGCAGCGTCGACAACACCCTCGAGCGGGGCGACGTCGTCGAGGAGGCGACGGTGCAGCGCGCGGCCGAGGGCAGCGAGGGCGACCTGCCGGCGTACGTCGTCGTCACCCTGCCCGACGGCACCCAGCTGACGGCGGGCGAGCCGGTCTCCCCGCCCACGATCGACAAGGCGAAGCTCACCGACAAGAACGTCGGTGTGTCGATGACGGTGTCGGCCATCGGCGCCTACGTGAAGTCCGCGCAGACGGTGGTGCTCGTCATCATCGCGGGCATCGTCGCGATCGCGGCCGGCATCGCCGTGGCGGTGTGGCAGGCGAACCGGCTGTCCGCGCCGCTGGTCTACCTCGCGGCGTCCGCGGAGCAGCTGGGGTCGGGGCAGGTGCGCCCGCGTCTCGAGCCGTCGGGCGTCGAGGAGATCGACCTCGTCGCCGCGGAGCTCGCGCGGTCGGCCGACCGGCTCGCCGGTCGGCTCGCGGCCGAGCGGCAGTTCACCCAGGACGCGTCGCACCAGCTGCGCACGCCGCTGACCGCGCTCACGATGCGGCTCGAGGAGATCACGCTCGCCTCCGACGACCCCGAGATCGTCGAGGAGGCGCGCATCTCGCTCGAGCAGGTCGAGCGGCTCGTCACCGTGGTCGACGACCTGCTCGCCGCGTCGAGGCGGTCGCAGGGCGGCACGACGGAGGCCGTGGTGCTGGCGGACGTCGTGCACCAGCAGGAGGAGGAGTGGGCGCCGACGTTCGAGCGGGCGGGGCGCCGGCTCGTCATCGAGGTGCCGGACGGGATGCAGGTGCTCGCGACGCCGGGTGCCCTGGCGCAGATCATCGCCACCCTGCTGGAGAACTCGCTCAAGTACGGCGACGGGACGACGACGGTGCGCTCGCGCCCGTCGGGCACGACCGGCGCGGTCGCGATCGAGGTCTCCGACGAGGGGGAGGGCGTGGCCGACGACGTCGCCACCCGCATCTTCGAGCGCGGCACGACGACGGGCGGCAGCACGGGCCTCGGCCTCGCCCTGGCGCGCGACCTGGCCGCCGCCGACGGCGGTCGGCTCGACCTCGTGCAGCGCCGGCCCCCGGTCTTCGCGCTCTTCCTCGCGGGCGTGCCGCGCACGCTCGACCCGCACCTGGTGCTGCCGCCGGGCACGACGATCTCGTCGCGCGGTCGCCGACGGGGCTGGCTGCACCACCACGGCGACTGAGCCGGCCGGTCCGGTGCGGACGGCCGGTGACCGGCGGCCGGTATCCTCGGTGCCCGTGACCGGACCCACCTCAGCCCCAGCCAGCCCTGCCAGTGCCGCCCCTGTCGTCGCCGTCGTCGGCGGCGGCCAGCTCGCCCGCATGATGGCCCCCGCCGCCGCCGAGCTGGGCGTCGGCCTGCGGGTGCTGGTCGAGGACCCGGCGTCGTCGGCCGCGCAGGTGGTCACCGACGCGCCGGTCGGCGTGGCGAGCGACGACGGCGCGATCCGTGCCCTCATCGCCCCGGACGACGGGCGTGCCCCCGCCGCGGTGCTCACGTTCGAGCACGAGCACGTGCCCAACGCCCTGCTGCAGGACCTCATCGACCACGGCACGCCCGTGCGCCCCGGCCCCGACGCGCTGGTCCAGGCGCAGGACAAGATCGTCATGCGGCGACGCCTCACCGAGCTGGGGCTGCCGTGCCCGCGCTGGGCCGCGCTGCCGACCGACCCGGCCGCCGCACGCGACGCGCTCGCCGCCTTCCTCGCGGACGAGGCCGGGCACGAGGCCGTGGTGAAGACGTCCCGCGGCGGCTACGACGGCAAGGGCGTGCGCGTCGTGTCGTCGCCCGACGACGTCGTGGACTGGTTGCAGGCCGCGGCCGACGGGGCCCCGCCGCTGCTCGTGGAGCGGAAGGTGCCGTTCGTGCGCGAGCTCGCGGCGCTCGTCGCCCGCCGCCCGTCCGGCGAGGTGCGGACCTGGCCGGTCGTCGAGTCGGTGCAGCGCGACGGCGTCTGCGCGGAGGTGGTCGCCCCGGCGCCCGACCTCGACCCGGCGGTGGACGCCGAGGCGCGCCGGATCGCCGTCGAGGTCGCGGAGGGGCTGGGCGTCACGGGCGTCCTCGCCGTCGAGCTGTTCGAGACCCGGGAGGACGACGGCACGGCCGCGGTGTGGGTCAACGAGCTCGCGATGCGTCCCCACAACTCCGGCCACTGGACCATCGACGGCGCGGTGACGAGCCAGTTCGAGCAGCACCTGCGCGCGGTGCTCGACCTGCCGCTCGGCGACACCGCCGCCCGCGCCCCCTGGACCGTGATGGCGAACGTGCTCGGCTCGAGCCTCGACGCCCTCACCGACGCGCTGCCCGACGTGCTCGCGCGGTTCCCCGAGGCGCGCGTCAACCTGTACGGCAAGGGCATCCGCCCGGGCCGCAAGCTCGGGCACGTCAACGTCAGCGGCTCGGACCTCGACGAGGTGCGCCGTCGCGCCCTCGACGCGGCCGCGCTGCTGCGCGGAGAGAGCACCACCACGGCGACCGCCACGAGCACCGCCACCACCAAGGAGCACGCATGAGCACGCCTGCCGTCGGCATCGTCATGGGGTCGGACTCGGACTGGCCGGTCATGGAGGCCGCCGCCGACGCGCTGGCCGAGCTGGGCGTCGAGGTCGAGGTCGACGTCGTCTCGGCGCACCGCATGCCGACCGAGATGATCGACTACGGCCGCACCGCGTCCGAGCGGGGGCTGCGCGCGATCGTCGCGGGCGCCGGGGGCGCCGCGCACCTGCCGGGCATGCTCGCCTCGGTGACGCCGCTCCCGGTGATCGGGGTGCCCGTGCCGCTGCGCTACCTGGACGGCATGGACTCGCTGCTGTCGATCGTGCAGATGCCCGCCGGCGTGCCGGTCGCGACCGTCTCGATCGGCGGCGCGCGCAACGCGGGCCTGCTCGCCGCGCGCATCCTCGCCGCGGGGACCGACGCCGGGTCGCTCGCGCTGCGGGAGCGGATGGTCGCGTTCCAGGCCGAGCTCGCCGACGTCGCCCGGGCCAAGGGGGACAAGCTGCGGGCCGCCCGCGAGGGCGCGCGCCGCACGGGCTTCTCGGCCTGACGCCGCACGCAGAAGGCCCCGCGAGCCGTGCAGGCTCGCGGGGCCTTCGTCGTGCTCGCGGCCGCGGTCGGTGGGCCGCCGCGACCTCAGCCGGGCATGCCCCCGACGGTGCTGCCGGGCTTCAGCTCGCCGTCGCGGACGTCGGCCCAGAACTGGTCGACCTCGTCCTCGTCGAGCAGCACCGTCGAGCCGACGCCGGTGCCCGGGTCGTACCCCGGGTCGGCGATCGGCGGGGTGCCGGTGACGCCCTCGGGGCCGGTGGCGGCCTTGAAGGCCAGGCCGAGGCGGCCGAGGTCGACGATGCCCGTCTTCTCGTCCACGGTGAGGGCGTCGGTACCGGCGTTGACGAGCTGCACCTGGTTGACCGGGTTGAGCAGCACGCTGGGCTTGACGACCTTCGCGGCGACGGCGGCGATGACCTGCTGCTGCCGCTCGGCCCGGCCGATGTCGCCCTTCGGGTCGGAGTAGCGCATACGGGAGAACGCGAGCGCGGTCTCGCCGTCGGCCATGTGGCAGCCGGCCTCCCACGTCAGTTCGCTCTTCGGGTCGTCGACGTCGCGGTCGTAGCAGAGCTCCACGCCGCCGACGGCGTCGACGATCTCCTCGACGCTGCCGAACCCGACCTCGACGTAGTGGTCGATCGTCAGGCCCGTGAGCCCCTCGACCGTCTCGACGAGCAGCGGGGCGCCGCCGAACGAGTACGCGGCGTTGATCTTGTTCGGGTCGTGGCCCGGGATCTCCGTGTACGTGTCGCGGGGGATCGAGATGAGGGAGGCGGGCCCGCTCCGCGGCTTCTGGAGCACCATGATCGTGTCGGTGCGGGCGCCCTCGGTGCCGTCGTCGGCGACGCTGCCCGTGCCGCGCGCGTCGGACCCGGCGAGCAGGTAGGTGGTGCCGGGCGTGCCCTTGGCGCCGGACAGGGCGTCGACGTGCTGGATCTTGCCGTTCGCCCAGACGACCAGACCGATCGGCCAGGCCAGGAGCAGCACCAGGAGCAGCACGAGGACGAGGGCCGCGATGCGGCCCTTGCGCACGCGGAACCCGCCGCCCCCGGCGGTGGCCGCCGCGGCGCCCCCGTCCCTGCCGGGCGGGGGAGTGCGGCGGGCCGGGCCCGGGGCCGACGCGGGCATCACGCGCGTGCCCGAGCCCTGCCGGGCCTGGGGAGCGCGCGACTGGGGCGCGCGGGAGGCCGGGGCCGACGCCGAGGATCCGCGGGGCGCGAACGACCGGGGCTTCTGCTGGGCGCCGCCGCGCCGCTCGGGCGGCGTCGTCGGGATCTCGCGCGACGACTGGCGGCGCACGCGCGGCTCGACCGGGGCGGCGTCGTCCCGCCGGCCCACGCGGCCGCCGGTGGGCGGGGCCGAGGGCCGGGAGCCGCCGCCCACGGGGATGGCGTCGCCGGAGCCGCTGGGCCGGTCGGACCGGCCGCCGGACGGCGTGAAGCTCGGCGGGATGCGCTGGTCGTCGTTGCTCATGGTTCCCCCGCGCTCATCCGCACACCGACGTCACGTCGGCGCCCGTGAACGCCTCTTCGCCGGCGTCGCGGGTCCGCTTCGGCTCGGGGTCCTTCTTGCCGTCGCCGGACCCGTCCGTCGTGTCCTCGGTCGACCCGGTGTCGTCGTCGGCCACCGGGGTGGCGTCGACGTCGTCGGTGGACTCGGCGTCCTGCGTGCCCGTGCCGGCGTCGTCCTTCTCGCTGTCCTTCGCGCCGTCCTTGGCGTCGTCGGCGGGCTCCTCCGCGATCGCGTCGCTCAGGGGCTCGTCGTTGTACAGGTTCTTCCAGACCTCGTCCGCCTCGTCCGTGAGCAGGACGTTCGCCGCGTTGTTCGGGTCGTACTGATACGGCGCGGTCATGAACGCGATGGTGTCAGGGCGGACGTTGCGCGCGCTGTACGCGAGCCCGGCGAGTCCCTGGATGGACGCGAAGTTGCTGCTCATCGTCATCGAGCCCGTCACGGCGCCGAGGAACTTCAGCGACTTGGTCGGGTCGGCGAGCGTGCCGGCGCTGAGCACCTGGCGGGCGACGGCGGCCAGCAGCTCCTGCTGGCGCGCGATGCGGCCGAGGTCCGAGCCGTCGCCGAGCCCGGGCCCCTTGCGCGCTCGCGCGTACTTGAGCGCTGTCTTCCCGTCGAGCTCCTGGAGGCCGGCCGACAGCACGAGGTGGTCTGCCTGCGGGGCGTCGATGTCGTTCGGGATGCACAGCTCCACCCCACCGAGCGCGTCGACCATCTTCTCGAAGCCGGCGAAGTCCACGACGACGAACCCGTCCATCTGCACGTCGGTGATCGTCTCGATCGTCTTCATCGTGCACAGCGCCCCCGACTCGACGTCGCCGCCGGTCATGACGCCCTGGGCGAAGGCCGCGTTGAACTTCGAGCCGGACAGCGGGGAGGTCTGCCCGCCGGAGGCGGTCGGGCACGACGGGACGTCGACGGTGGTGTCGCGCGGGATCGACAGCATCTCCACGCGGGACCGGTCGGACGAGATGTGCATGATCATCGTCGTGTCCGAGCGGGCGCCCTGGGTGCCGTCGCCCACGATGTCGGCGTTGTCGCCGCCGCGGCTGTCCGAGCCCATCAGGACGATGTTCAGCGGCATGTCCGCGTTCGGGTCCTCCGGCATCTTCTTCTCGGGCCGGGCCTCACCGAGCAGCTTGTCGGAGTCGACGGCGGTGATGTTCCCGGTGAGCTTCACCGCCGCGGTCGCGCCGCCGACGGCGACGAACGCCAGGACCGCGGTCAGCCCCATCCCCAGGGCGCGCGCGACCGTGTGCCGGCGCAGCGCGCGGGCGTGCGAGGGCCCCGTGGTCGTGCCGGGGCGCGAGGCGACGTGGCGTGGGGTGGTGCGGGTCACGGGAAGCGAGCATAGAGGGTCGGTGTTACGCCGCTGCGGTGCCCGAGGACCGGGACGGTAGAGGAAATGTGTGGGTCGAACGTCGGCGCTGGTCCGACGGTCCGCCGGCGGACGGCAGATGAAGAGCGGGCGAACCCTCGCGGCCGGGCGCGGCGGCACGGGGCCGGCGGCCACCAGGTGGGGGACACTGTGGTCGTGACGGACACGACGCCGCACGCGCGCCCGGCCCCCGCGGCGACCGGCACCCCTGATCCCCGCACGGGCGCCGCGCGGCCCCCCGCCGGCCGGCGCTACCGGCGCGCCGTCGCCGCGCTCACGCTCGTCGTGGCGGCGTGGACGGTGGTGTGGGCCGCGGTCACGCCGATGTTCCGCTCGCCCGACGAGCAGAACCACGTCAACAGCGTGCTGCGGATCGCCTACGGCGGCGGCTGGCCGCCGCCCGGGGACGCCTACTTCTCCCCGGCGGTCACGGCCGCGGTGGACGAGGCCGCCTACCCCGCCGACCTGCCGGGCCGGTGGCAGCACCGCGCGGACGCCCGCCAGTTCGTCGACGTCGTCCCCGTGCCGCGCGAGGACCGCACCCGCGTCGACGCCGGCAACGCGCTGGGCGACGCGTCGTCGGGCACCGAGGTGGACCAGATGACGCAGCACCCGCCCGCCTACTACGCGCTCGGCGCGGGCATGCTGCACGTCACGGGCCTGACGGACGCCCGCTGGGACCAGGTCACGCTCGCGCTGCGGCTGCTGGACGCGCTGCTGCTCGCGCTCGTCGTGCCGCTCGCCGCCGAGTCGGCGCGGCGCGCCACCGGGTCGCCGTCGGCGGGGCTGGTCGCCGGGGCGTTCCCGCTCCTCCTGCCGCAGCTCGGGCACGTCATGGGGGCCGTCAACAACGACGCCCTCGTCGTCCTCGCGTGCGCCGCCGCGACGTATCTCGCCGTGCGGGTGGTGACGGGCGACCTGCGCTGGCGCGTGGCCGTGGCGATCGGCGTCGTCCTCGGCCTGGGGCTGCTCACCAAGGTGATGCTCGCGTTCGCGGTGCCCATGGTCGTCGCGGCGTACGCGCTCGCGCGCGGCCGCCGCTGGCCCGGTCGGCTCGGCCGCCTCGCCGTCGCCGGCGCCGTCACGCTCGCCGTCGGCGGGTGGTGGTGGGTGCGCAACGTGATCACCCTGGGCGCCGTGCAGCCGGTCGGGCGGCCCCGCGAGCTGAACATCCTCGCGACCGTGCCCGACGCCGACGTCCCGTCGATCATCGCGGGCCGCCTCGCGCAGTCGTTCTTCGGCAACCTGTCGTGGCTCGAGGTGCACCTGGCCGGCGCGTGGGTGGTCGGGGGCACGGTGGCCCTCATGGCCGCGGCGCTCGCGGCGCTCGTCCTGCCCGGCGCGCGCCGGGCCGCCGTCGTCGTGCTGCTCACCCCCGCGGCGCTCGCGGCGGGCGTCGCCTACAACGCGTGGGACTTCCACGCCGAGACCGGGCGCCTGGTCGCGATCCAGGGGCGGTACGTGTTCGGCGGCGTCGTCGCGCTCGCGACGGCGGTGGCGATCGCGACCTGGCAGCTCGCGCGACGGTCGGACCGGCGCCTCGCGCGCGGCGTGCCCGTCGTCGTGACGCTGGCCCTCGCCGCCGCGGTCGGCGGCCTGCTGTGGGCGTTCGACGCGTTCTACCGGGGGCCCGGCGAGGCGTTCGGCGACGCCGTCGACCGGTGGCTGGCCTGGAGCCCGCTGCCCGGGCCCGCGCTCGTCGTGCTGCTGGCGGTCGCGGCCGCCGTGCTGGTCGGGGGTCTGGTCGTCGGCCTCCTCTGGCCCCGTAGACTCGCGGCGTCGTCGACCGACGCGGCCCCCGGCGCCCTGCCGTCGGCGGCCCCTGGCGCCCCGAAGGATGCGCGATGAAGCTCTTCGTCCAGATCCCGTGCCTCGACGAGGCCGGGACGCTCCCGCTCGTGCTCGCGACGATCCCGCGCGAGGTCGAGGGGTTCGACAGCGTCGAGGTCCTCGTGATCGACGACGGGTCGACGGACGGCACGGCGGAGGTGGCGCGCCGCCTCGGGGTGCGGCACGTCGTGCGGCACACCAGCACGCGCGGGCTGGCGCGGTCGTTCCGCGACGGCGTCGACTACGCGCTCGCCCACGGGGCCGACGTCGTGGTCAACACCGACGGCGACAACCAGTACCCGTCGGAGCGCATCGGCGACCTCGTCGCGCCGATCGTCGAGGGCGAGGCGGACATCGTCGTCGGGGACCGCCAGACCGCGACGATCGAGCACTTCTCCCCGTTCAAGAAGCGGATGCAGCGGTTCGGCAGCCGCGTGGTCAGCGCGGCCGCCGGGACGTCGCTGCCCGACGCCGCTAGCGGCTTCCGCGCCTACTCGCGTGCGGCGCTGCTGCGGCTGAACGTCGTGACCCAGTTCAGCTACACCATGGAGACGATCATCCAGGCGGGGAACAAGCGCCTGCGGATCGCGAGCCTGCCGATCACCACCAACGCGAAGACGCGCGAGTCGCGCCTGTTCACCAACATCTGGCAGCACATGAGCAGGTCCGGGCGGGCCATCGTGCGGTCGGCGATCATGTTCCGGCCGCACCTGGTGTTCCTCACGCTCTTCGCCGTGTTCTTCGTCGCGGCGGCCGTGCCGGCGGTGCGCTTCCTCGTCTTCCTCGCCCAGGGAGACGCCGGCGGCCACGTGCAGTCGCTCGTCTTCGCCGGCGCGATGCTCGTCGGCGCGCTGCTCTGCCTCGCCCTGCTCGTCATCGCCGACCTGCTGCGGACCAACCGCACCCTGATGGAGGAGACCCTCGAGCGGGTCAAGGAGCTCCAGTACCGCCCGCGGCCCGACGACGGCGCCCGCGACGCGGAGCGCCGCGCGGCGCGGGACGACGAGGACGCGCACGCGTGATCGTCGCGTTCGGCACGTACGACGCCGCCCGGCACCCCCGCGTCGGCGTGCTCGTCGCAGGCCTGCGCGCCCAGGGGTACACGGTCCGCGAGCTCGACCGGCCGCTCGGCCTGAGCACCGCCGAGCGCGTGCGGATGCTGCGCCAGCCGTGGCGCCTGCCCGGCCTGCTCGTGCGGCTGCTGCGCTGCTGGGCGCTGCTCGCGGGGGACGTCGCGGCGCACCGGCGGGCGCACGGCCGCCCGGACGCGGTGCTCGTCGGCTACCTCGGCCACTTCGACGTCGTGCTCGCGCGCCTGCTGTTCGGCCGTACGCCCGTGCTGCTGGACCACCTCGTCTTCGCGGGCGACACCGCCGCCGACCGGGGCGCCCGCGGGGCACGGGTCACGCTGCTGCGCGGCCTGGACCGCGTCGCCACGTCGTGCGCCGACGTCGTGCTGCTGGACACCCCCGAGCACCTGCGGATGCTCGGCGAGCTCGTGCCCGCCCGCGCCCGCCGCGGGCTCGTGGTCCCTGTCGGGGCGCCGCAGGCGTGGTTCGACGCCGCGCCCGTCCGCACCGGTCCGGCCGGCGACGCCGCGACGGACGGCGGCCGAACCCTGCGCGTCGTCTTCTTCGGCCTGTTCACCCCGCTCCAGGGCACCGACGTGCTCGCCGAGGCGCTGTCCGTCGCGCTGCTGCGGGCGGCCGAGGAGGCCGCGCGCGGCGGGCGGGGCCTGGAGGTCACGCTCGCCGGGTCCGGCCAGGACCTGCCCGCCGCGCGCGACCGGCTCCGCGACACGCCCGGCATCACCTGGCACGACTGGGTGGAGCCCGCCGACCTGCCCGCTCTCGTCGCCGCCCACGACGTCTGCCTCGGGATCTTCTCCGCCACCCCCAAGGGGCTGCGCGTCGTGCCGAACAAGGTGTTCCAGGGCCTCGCCGCCGGCTGCGTGGTGGTCACCTCCGACACCGAGCCGCAGCGGCGGCTGCTGGGCGACCACCTGGAGCTCGTCCCGCCCGCCGACCCGACGGCGCTCGCCGACCGGCTGCTCGCCCTGCGCGACCCGGGCGCCCTGGCCGCCGCGCGTGGCCGCGCGGCGGCCGGGCGGGACCTCGCCCGGCCCGAGGCCGTCACCCGTCCGCTGGTCCGGCTGCTCGCGGCGCGCGGGGTCCGGCCGTGACGGGCGATGCCGCAGGGGGCTCGGCGGGGGAGGCCGGCGCGTCGTCCGGGCGGCTCGGCCGGGCGCTCGCGGTGCTGCGGTCGCCGTGGGTGCGCTGGGGCTTCCTCGTCCTCGCGCTCGGGCTCGCGGTGTACGCCGTCGTGGCCGCGGGGGACGACCTCGCCCGCGCGGCGACCGAGCTCTCGTGGCAGCGGCTCGCCGTCGCGCTCGTGCTGTCCGTCGCCTTCGTGGGGTGCACCTTCGTGTCGTGGCGCGTCGTCCTCGCCGACCTCGGCGCCCCGACCTCGCTGCGCGTCGCGCTGCGCGTGTTCGGGCTGAGCCAGCTCGGCAAGTACGTGCCCGGCGGGGTGTGGAACGTGGTCGCGGCGGCCGAGCTCGGCGTCGACCACGGCATCGCGCGCCGTACCTCCGTGACGACGACGGCGGTCGCCACCCTCGTCGGCGTCGTCTCCGGGGCGGTCGTCGGCCTGGTCGCGCTGCCGTTCGTCGCGACCGGCTCGCTCGGTGCCGCCGGGCCGGTGCTGTGGGCGCTGCCCGCCGTCGCCGTCGTCCTGCTGCCGCCCGTGCTGAACCGCCTGGTCGCGTGGGCGCTGCGCGTCGCGCGTCGGCCCCCGCTCGACCGCCCGCTCGGGTGGCGCGGGCTCGGCGCCGCCACGCTGTGGTCCGTCGCCGGGTGGCTGCTCGCCGGCGCGCAGGTGTGGGTCCTGGCCGTCGGTCTCGGGATGCCCGCCGACCCGCGAGGCGTCGCGCTCGCCGTCGGCGGCTACGCGCTGGCGTGGGTGGTCGGGTTCCTCGTCGTCGTCGTGCCGGCGGGCGCCGGTGCGCGCGAGCTGGTGCTGCTCGCGGTGCTGGCCGGGGCGCTGCCGCACGCCGCGGTGCTGCTGGTGGTGCTGGTCAGCCGGGTGCTGGTGACGCTCGCCGACCTCGCCCTCGCCGGCCTGGGGGCGCTCGCCCGGCCCAGGTAACACCCCGGGAGAGGCGCCGCCCCTCGGCGGGGCGTGGTGCCGCCGCGGCCGACGCGCTGGCAGGCTGGCCCCGGCCGTCGTGCAGCCGCACGGTGCCGCTGGACACCGCCGCCCGAGCCGTCGAGGACGAAGGAACGCCCGTGCCGAACCCCGCCGCCGCCCTGCCCCCGCTCACGCTGTACGGCAGCCTGCGGTGGGACGTCGTGGAACCGCTGCTGCCGGGCGCCGCCGGCCGCGTGCTCGAGGTGGGCTGCGGCCAGGGCGCCGTCGGCGTCCGGCTCGCCGCCCGCGCCGCGGCGTACACGGGCGTCGAGCTCGACGCGGACAGCGCGCGCACCGCCGAGCAGCGCCTCGTCGAGGCGGGCGTGCCCGGGACGGTCGTGCAGGGCCCGCTCGACTCCCTGCCCGCCGCCGAGCGCTTCGACCTCGTGTGCGCGTTCGAGGTGATCGAGCACATCGAGGACGACGCCGCGGCGCTCCGCGAGTGGGCCGCGCGGCTGCGGCCCGGTGGCACGCTGCTGCTGTCCACACCGGCCTGGCAGCGCCGGTACGGACCTATGGACGAGGCCGTCGGGCACTACCGCCGCTACGACCCGGCCGCCCTCGTGGCCCTGCTGCGTGACGCCGGCCTGGCCGACGTCGGCCTGCGCCTGTACGGCGTGCCCCTCGGGTACGCGCTGGAGGCGGCGCGCAACCAGCTCGCGCGACGTCGCCCCGGCCTGCGCGAGGAGGGCAGCACCGCCGACCGCACCGCCCGCAGCGGGCGCCTGTTCCAGCCGTCGACGGCGGCGCAGGGCTCGCTCGTGGCCGCCGCGACCTGGCCGTTCCGGGTCGCGCAGCGCGCCTTCCCGCGCACGGGCACGGGGCTCGTCGCCTGGGGCCGCGCCGCCTCCTGACGCAGGAGGAGACGGGCGCTCACCCGAGCACCGTGACCGTCAGGCCGTGATGCGCTCGCTCTCGCGCAGGCGGTCGAGGCGGGCGGGGTCGGCGGCGAGCCCGGCCGCGGTGGCGGCGGACGCGAGCACGACGGAGCCGCCGGCGGCCCAGACGGCGAGCAGCTCGCGCAGCAGGGCGCCGAGCGGGCGGGCTCCGTCGACGAGCACGCGGGCTCCCGGCGTGCCGTCGGCGGGCACCAGGTCCGCGAAGGCGACCGGGCCGGTGCCCGTGCCGTCGTCGAGCGCCACGGCGGTCGGGTCGGTCTCGGGGGCCCACCCGATGACGTCGCCGTACGTCATCACCGCGCCCGCGGCGTCGACGGCACCGGGGGGCAGGTCGCCGTCGAACGACCGAGCGAGGGCGGGCAGCGCGACCGCCACGAGGTCGGCGGCACCCGGTCCGGACAGCACCTCGGCCCAGGCGGCGGGCCGGGAGGTGACGACGACGTCGCCGCCCGCGGCGGGGGAGTCGCCCACGAGCTCCACCGTGGCGCCGCAGCGCCACGCGGCCAGCGCCCAGAGGACGCCGCGCCAGTGCGCCGGCAGGTCGAGCGTCACGACCGTGCCGGGCGCGGCGTCGAACTCCTCCACGAGCAGGTTCACGGTCTTGCTCACCCAGTTCTGCAGGACGGCGCCGGACAGCTCGACACGTTCGCCCTCGTCGCCGTACCAGGTGAGGCGGGGACGCCCCGGGTCGGACAGGACGAGATCCATCACCTGAGAGATCGTCGTGGGGGTGCGACCGGCGGCGGGGAGCGGATTCACGCAGGTCAGCCTACGAGTGCCCGGGCTAGCACAGGACGCCAGGCTTGTGAATGGGCAGTGGAGATCGCAATCACTAGCACATTTCGACTTGACGCCTCCGAAGGACACGCGTGTAATTCCAGGTATGCAGTTTCCCTAGAGAACGGCATGGAGGGGCACGCCATGTGGAACTTGCTCGATGGGGACCGGGGGGTCTTCCCGTCAGACGTCGGCCGAGAGCCCGAGCGCGTCGCGCCGGTGCTTCCGCTGTTCGGCGACGCTACGACCGACGACGAGACGCTCCTGGGATGGCAGGAACGGGCGCTGTGCGCCCAGACCGACCCGGAGGCCTTCTTTCCGGAGAAGGGCGGGTCCACGCGTGAGGCCAAGAAGGTCTGCACGTCCTGCGAGGTCCGGGCCGAGTGCCTGGACTACGCGCTCGCGAACGACGAGCGGTTCGGCATCTGGGGCGGGCTCTCCGAGCGGGAGCGCCGCAAGCTGAAGCGCCGCGCCGTCTGACCCGACGCTCGACGGGATGTCCGGCCCGACACGCTCGGGACGGATATCCCACGACCGGATCGGGGCCCGTCGCATCATGGCGGGCAGGATGACTGCTGCGCACCCGATCCCAGCCCGCCCCGGCGGGGAGGTCGCCCCCACGGGCGCGACCGTCGCCGTCGCGCCCGACCGCACGCTCGACGGCACCGGCGCCGTCCCGCTGGTCGTCACGGTGACGGCCGTGGTCGTGACCCGTGGCCGCACCCGCTTCCTCGACGCCACCCTCGACGCGCTCGCGCGGCAGGAGCGCGGCGCGGACGAGGTCGTCGTGGTCGACGTGGGCGCGTCGGAGTCCACCGCGCACCCGGACCTGCGCCTCGGCGGCGCCCGCTTCGTCACGGCGTCGGGGGTCCGCAGCCTCGGGGAGGCGGTGGACCGCGCCCAGGAGGTCGTCGGCGTCCCGGAGGCCGGCTGGCTGTGGATCCTGCACGACGACTCCGCCCCCGAGCCCGACGCCCTGTCGCGCCTGCTGCGCGCCGTCGAGCACTCGAGCGCCGTGGCCGTCGCGGGCTGCAAGCAGCGCCGCTGGCCGGTCGCCGCCGACGGCACGCCCGCCCCCGACGCGAGCATGCTGATCGAGGTGGGCAGCACCGTGTCGCCGCTCGGCCGCCGCATGACCGGCATCGACGACACCGAGATCGACCAGGGGCAGCACGACGCCCGCGAGGACGTCCTCGCCGTCGGGCTGGCGGGCGCCCTGGTGCGGGCCCACGTGTGGGCCGAGCTGGGCGGCACCGACCCGGAGCTCGGCCCGTTCGGCGACGGCCTCGACCTGTGCCGGCGGGCCCGGCTCGCCGGCCACCGCGTGGTCGTGGTGCCCGACGCCGTCGTGAAGCACGCGCAGGCCTCGCTGCTCGGCCTGCGCGGGCGCGAGGCCACGACGCCCGACCTCGAGGCGTCCCGCTACGCCCGCCGCCGCAGCCAGCTCTACCTGCGGCTCGTCGAGACCCCGCTGCCCCTGCTGCCGTTCGTCTGGCTCGCCACCCTCCTGTGGGCGCCGTTCGCGGCCATGTACCGGCTGGCGCTCAAGCGGCCCGCGCACGCCCGCGACGAGCTCGTGGCGGCCGTGGTCACGACGCTGCGCCTGGTGCCGCTCTACCGCGCCCGACGGCGCGCGGCCCGCACCCGGCGCCTCCCGCGGCGGGTGCTGACGCCGCTGCTCGGCACATGGCGGCAGGTGGCCGGCGAACGCCGGGACGCGCGTCTGGCCCGAGCCGAGGCGCAGCGCGCCAGATGGGCGCCGAGCGAGCTGGAGCGCGCCGACCTGCGTCGGCTCGGGCGCACGCGCCGCACGGTGCTGGCGGTCGTGGTGGTCGCCGTGGTGGCGCTCGACGTCGCCCTCTTCGGCCCGTGGCAGGGCGTGCTGGCCGACGGCGGCCGGGTCGTGGGCGGCGGGCTGCTGCCGGCCCCCGGCACCGTGGGGGACGTGTGGGAGGCCGCGACGTCGGGCTGGGTGCGCGACGGCCTCGGGGTCCGCGCGCCGGCCGACCCGCTGCTGCTGCCGCTCACGGCGTTCGCCGTGCTGGCCGGCGGTGGGCTGCAGACGGCGGTGAACGCGCTGGTCCTCGTCGCGCTGCCCCTGGCGGCCCTCGGCGGCTGGTTCGCGGCCGGCGCCCTGACGCGGTCGGTCGTGGTGCGGGCGGTGGCCGCGCTCGCCTGGGCCGCGGCGCCCGGCTTCCTCGCGTCGCTCGGTTCGGGTCGGCTGGGGGCGGTCGTCGTGCACCTCACGCTGCCGTGGCTGCTCGTGGCCGTGCTCCGCACCGTGGGGGTGCACGCGCGGGACGTCGCGCTCGCGCCCGGGCGGCGGCGCGGCTCCCTGGGCGCGGCCGGCGCCGCCGGTCTGCTGCTGGCCGTCGCCGTCTGCGCGGCCCCGGTGCTGCTGCCCGTGGCCGCGGTGCTGATCGGGGTCGGCGCGCTGCTGGTGCGCCGCGCGTGGCGCGCCCTGCTGCTGGTGCTGCTGCCGGCCGTGGTGGTGCCGCTGCCGTTCTGGGGCGAGGTGCTCGGCACGTGGTCGGACGGCGGCTGGCGGCTGCTCGTGGCCGAGCCCGGGGCCCCGCTGGTCGCGTCCGGCACGCCCACGGCCGTGGAGCTGCTGCTCGGCCTGCCCGGGGACACCGCGTGGTTCGAGACCTGGCTCGGGACCGACGGCGCGCTCGGCCGCGCGGCCGTGGTGGGCCCGGCCCTGCTGGGCGGCGCCGTCCTGGCGCTGGCGGCCGTCGCGCTGGTCCGGCCCCGGGCGGTGCGCGGGGTACGCCTGGCGTGGCTCGCCGGGGCCGCGGGGCTGACGACGGCGGTGCTCGCCGTCGCGACGGCGGTGGCGAGCGGGTCGGCGGCCGACGGCACGGCCGCGAGCGTGACCGGCTGGCCCGGCGTCGGGCTGTCGGTGCTGCTGCTCGGGCTGGGCGCCGCCGCGATCTGCGCGCTGCCGTCGGCCGGGCGGGTGCCGACGGCGGAGCCGGTCGCCCGGGAGACGCGCGGGGCAGGGCGGGCCGCGACCGCGGGCGTCGTCGTCGTCGCCGTCGTGGCCCTCGCGCTGCCGGTGGCTCAGCTCGCCTCGTGGGCGCTCGGCTCCTCCGGCGGCCGGGTGGGCGACCTGCGCGCGGCCGAGACCGCCGTGGTGCCCGCCGTCGGCACCCAGATGCAGGCGCCGCCGCGGTCCGCCCGGGTGCTGCAGGTCGACCGGGTGCAGCCGGGCGGCGAGGCCGACGCGTCGGGCACGGCGGTGGTCGACTACGCGCTGCTGCACGCGGACGGCACCCGGCTCGAGGACTCCTCCACCGTGGTGCGTGCCCGGGCCGCCGGCCTGGTGGGCGGTGCCGAGCGCACCGACACCACGCTGCTGGACCAGGTCGTGGCGGAGGTCGCGACCGGGCGCTCGACCGACGTCGTCGACCGGCTCGCGGCGCTCGGCATCGGTGCCGTGCAGGTCCCCGCCGGCGGCGACACGGAGCTCGCCACCACGCTCGACCTCGTGCCGGGCCTCGCGCGGGTGACCGAGGAGGGCACGCTCGTCTGGCGCGTCACGACCGACGGGCCCGCGCCGGGCTGGGCGACCGTGCTGAAGGACGACGGCACCGGCGACGCTGCGCAGCACGGCGCGCCCACCCCGTTCTTCGCGCCGAAGGACGCGGTGCGGACGGTCCCGTCCGACGGGACGAGCGCCGGCGGCCGGCTCGCCGAGGGCGGCGAGGACCGCACGCTGCGGATCGCGGAGACGGCGGACGCCGGCTGGCACGCGACGCTCGACGGGCGGCGGCTCCCGGCCGTGGACGCCGGGGGGACGCAGGCGTTCGCGGCCGGCCCCGAGGCGGGCCACGTGCGGGTGTGGTTCGAGGCGCCGCACCGCACGGCCTGGCTGGCCGCGGCCGGCCTGGTGCTCCTGGTGCACGCGCTGCTGGCGCTGCCGGTCGGACGGCGGCGGGGACGATGACGGCGCCCCGGAAGCGCGCCGGGAAGGCGGACGAGGACGTGCGGACCACCCGGGTGCGGCGCGGCGTGCGCGCGACGGCGGCGGCGGTCACCGGGGTGGCGGCCGTCGGGGCGCTGGCGGCCGTGGCCGTGCTGGGCGACCAGTGGGCGCAGTCGTGGACGGGTGCGGAGCAGCAGGCCGTGGCCGCGGGGACGCGCACCGTCGGGGTGCAGCCGGCGGACGCCACGCTCGTCTGCCCGACGCCGGTCGCGCTGCCGGACGGTGCCGACGTCGGCGACCAGCAGTTCGACGCCACGCCCGTGCCGACGACCAGCGGCCTGGGCGCGCTCGTCCTGGGCGACGCGGAGGACGGCGCGCGCACCACCGCCCTCGGCGGCAAGGACCCGGAGGCGCTCACCACGGGCGAGGCCGCGGCCGCCTGGCAGGGTGGCGTGGACGCCACCCGCGTGCTGCGGGCGACCCCGGTGGCCGACGAGCCGTTCCGCGCGGCCGGGACGCTGGGGTCGGTGACGACGCAGGGCGACCTGCGCGGGCTCGGGGCGGGCGTCTGCACCGCCCCGTCGACGTCGCAGTGGCTGGTGGGCGGCAGCACGGAGGTGGGGTCGACCGCCACGCTCACGGTGCAGAACCCGTCGGAGCAGCCGGCCACGGTGGCACTCGACGTGTACGGGCCGGGCGGCCCCGTGGCCCTCGGCGGTCAGGGGACGTTCACCGTCGCGCCGCACGAGCAGGTCACGACCCGGCTGGAGTCGGTGGCGCCGGAGCAGGACCGGCTCGCGGTCAACGTGCGCGCGGCCGGGGCCCGGGTCAACGCGAGCCTGCAGACCCAGGCCATCGACGGCCTGCTCCCGGCCGGGGTGGACCTGCTGACGGCCGGCGCGTCGCCGCGGGAGTCGCTCGCGGTCGGGGCGGTGCAGAGCCGGGGCGAGGCGGTGGACGACCCGCACGCCCCGCGGCTGCGGCTCCTGGCGCCCGGCGAGCAGGGCGGGACGGCGCGGGTCACCGTGTACGGGCCGTCGGGGCCGGTCGTGCTGCGCGGCGCCGACGAGGTGGAGCTGGAGCCCGGCGTGGTGACGGACGTGCCCCTCGGCGGTCTTCCCGAGGGCTGGTACACGATGGTCGTGGACGCGGACGTGCCGGTCGTGGGAGCCGCACGGACGGACCAGCCGGGACGGCAGCCGGACGACGCCGTGGTGGACGGCACCCCGTACGACGTGGCGTGGTCGGCGGCCCAGCAGGTCCGCCGCTCGGACGGCGCCGGGCCCGCGGGCCAGCTGGCGGTGCCGGGGGGCGTGCGGGCCGGCCTCACGCTCGCCGCCGCGCCGGACGACCGCGGCCCCGACGTGGACCCCGAGGGCACGGCGGGCGTCACGGTGAAGGTCTACGACGCGTCGGGGGACGAGATCGGCAGCGAGGACGTCGAGCTCACCGCAGGGGTGACGACGCCCGTCGCGCTCGAGGACGTGGCGGCGGAGGGCACGGTGCCCGCCGGGGTGAGCGTCGACCGCGCCGACGGGGGCAGCGGCGACCTGGCCGTCACGTGGGCCGCGGTGCTCCGCGCCGACGACGGCACCGACGACTCCGGGACCCTGCTGGCCGCCGTCGCGCCGACCGCGGCCGTCACCACCCCGGGCGCCGTCGAGGTGCGCACCGTCGACGCCGGCTGACGACCCGGCCCGACGGACCCCGCGCGGTCAGGAGTCGTAGCCGGGGTCGATCTCCTCGGGCGTGCGTGCCAGCAGGTGCGCCACCTGCTCGACGACGACGTCGCGCACGAGGTCGGCGCGGTCGGTGTCGTCGGCGGCGCGGAAGTCCACCGGGCGGCGGTACACCACGACGCGCGCCGGCCGGCCGGACTCGGCCGGGAAGCAGCGGCCCAGCGGGACGCCGTCGGACTCCCACGGCGCGGGCTCGGACGGCGGCACGTCCTCGACGGCGAACTCCGTGCCCGCGAGCTGCGGGCCCCAGCGGCGCTGCAGCAGCTCGACGACGTCGAGCACCAGGTCGTCGAACTGCTCCGCGCGGGTGCGGTACGCCGGCATCCCGGGCGGCAGGAGAGGCCCGCGCACCCCGCGCCCGCGGCGGTCGCGGCGACGTGTCGGCGGCACGAGGGGAGCGGGTCCCGGCTCCGGACGGGGCTCGGGGCGGTCGTCGGGGCGGGAGGCGTGGTGCACGCGTCGAGCCTATGCCGGTGCCGATCCCGGTGCCGATCCCGGTGCCGATCCCGGTGCCGATCCCGGTGCCGATGCCGGTCCCGATGCCCGGGTCACGGTGCGGTCACGACCCGCACCGACCGGCGAGCCCCGCGCACGCGCCCCCGACCGCGGCGTATTCTCCCCGCGTGAGATCGGTGAGGCAGTGCTCGCGCACGGCATGCACGCATGCCGCGGTCGCGACGCTCACGTACGTGTACGCGGACTCCACGGCCGTGCTGGGTCCGCTCGCGCAGCACGCCGAGCCGCACAGCTACGACCTGTGCGCCCAGCACGCCGAAGGGTTGACCGCGCCCCGAGGGTGGGAGGTCGTGCGCCTCACCCCTGCGTTCGAGGAACCGGCGCCGTCCCCCGACGACCTGTCCGCGCTGGCGGAGGCCGTCCGCGAGGCGGGGCGGGTGCGCCAGGAGCCGGCGGGCGAGCCGTCGTCCGTCACCGAGACCGCCCGTCGTGGCCACCTGCGCGTGCTGCGCGAGGCCGACTGACGCGTCCCGGTCGTCCGCACGGTCCCGTCAGGGGACCCACGCGCACACCGCGTGCCCGGAGCCGGACAGCCGCAGCTCCCCGGCGTCGTGCGGCACGAACACGGAGCCGCCGCGGTGCAGCGTCGCGGGGGCGGGGCAGGCCTCGGCGGTGAGCTTGAGGTCGCCGGAGAGGCACAGCACGATGCGGGGCCCCTCGGCGGGCAGGTCGACGTCCTCGGCGGGGTCGACGTCGGCGACGGTGAGCGCGAACTCCCGCACCGGGGCGCGGTAGGTGGTCACCTGGCCCCGCCCGCCGGCGGGTCGCGTGCGGGGCGGCTGCGGCGGTCGCGGCACGAACGACGCGCACTCGACGAGCGCGACCTCGTCGACCAGCTTGGTGGTGAGGCCGGCCCGCAGCACGTTGTCGGACGACGCCATGATCTCGACGCCGAGGCCGGACAGGTACGCGTGCACCTCGCCGGCCGGGAGGAAGAGGCCCTGGCCGGGGTCGAGCGTGACCCGGTTCAGCAGCAGCGACGCGAGCGCGGCCGGGTCTCCCGGGTGCTGCTCGGCGAGCTGCAGCACGGTCGCGTCGGCGCGCGACGACGGCGAGCCCCCGGCGAGGCGCGCGGAGACGGACGCGACCGTCGTCGAGACGTCGGCCGGCGCGCCCGGGTCGCGGCGCGCGGCGACGAGGCGGGAGAACGCGGCCTTCACGCCGCCGGGGGAGCGGTCGGCCCGCAGGACGGCGCGAACGGCGTCCACGAGGTCGCCGTCGAGCCCGTCGAGCAGGTCGAGCACGGCGCGCGGCGCCCGGAAGCCGGCCAGCCCGTCGAACTCGGTCAGCGCGACGACCATCTCGGGCTTGTGCTGGTCGTCGTGGAACGAGCGCCCCGGGTCGCCCGGGGGCAGCCCCCGCCGGTTCTCCCGGTTGAACCCCGCGCGTGCCGCGTGCGGCTTCGGGTGCACCTGGAGCGACAGCGCCCGCTCGGCCGCGAGGACCTTGAGCAGGTAGGGCAGCCGCGGCCCGTACTCGTCGGCGACCCGTCGGCCCAGCATCGCGTCCGGGGCCGAGCGCACGAGCTCCAGGAGGGAGCCGTCGCCGTTCACCCGGGACGGTGCGCTGGGATGGGCGCCCAGCCAGAGCTCGGCGGCCGGCGTGCCGTCGGGCTCGGTGCCCAACAGCTCCTGGATCCGCGTGCGCGACCCCCAGTCGGCGTGCTGGACGGTGTTCTCCAGCGGGTAGAGCTCGGGCACGGGACCACCCTTCCACACGCGCGCCCCCGCGGCGCCGCGCGGGCCGGAACTCCGCCCGCGAAACCACCCGCCCCGCGGAGCGGCAGGCACGTACGCTGTGGGTCGTGACGATCGACCTGGCCCGAATCATCAAGGCGTACGACGTGCGCGGCACCGTGCCCGACCAGCTCTCGCCGGACGTGGCCCGCGCGATCGGCGCCGCCTTCGCCCGTGTGGTGGCGGCGCCGGAGGGCGCGACCCGGGTCGTCGTCGGGCACGACATGCGCGAGTCCGGGCCGGAGCTGGTCGACGCGTTCACCGCGGGCGTCACCGCGGCCGGCGTCGACGTCGTGCGGATCGGCCTGTGCTCCACGGACGGGCTCTACCACGCGTCGGGCGCGCTGGACGCCCCGGGCGCGATGTTCACGGCGTCGCACAACCCCGCCGTCTACAACGGCATCAAGCTGTGCCGCGCCGGCGCCCGGCCGGTCGGGCAGGACACCGGCCTGGCCGACGTCCGCGAGCTCGCGCAGCGCCTCCTCGACGACCCGCCGGCCCCCGCCTCCGACGACGACGCGACGGCGACGCCGGGGTCGGTCGGCGACGTCGACACCCTCGCCGACTACGCGGCGTTCCTGCGCGGCCTCGTGGACGTGTCCGGGATCCGGCCGCTCAAGGTCGTCGTGGACGCGGGCAACGGCATGGCCGGGTACACCGTGCCGGCGGTGCTGGGCACGGCCGCGGGCCTGCCGGCGCTGCCCCTCGACGTCGTGCCCCTGTACTTCGAGCTGGACGGCAGCTTCCCGAACCACGAGGCCAACCCGCTGGACCCGAAGAACCTCGAAGACCTGCGGGCCGCCGTCGTCGAGCACGACGCCGACCTGGGACTCGCGTTCGACGGCGACGCCGACCGCTGCTTCGTCGTCGACGAGCACGGCGACCCGGTCTCGCCGTCCGCGGTCACGGCGCTCGTGGGGCTGCGCGAGGTGGCCAAGGAGCTCGAGGCGGGCCGCACGCCCACGGTGATCCACAACCTCATCACCTCCCGCGCCGTGCCCGACCTGCTGCAGGCCGCGGGCGCGACGACGGTGCGCACCCGCGTGGGCCACTCGTTCATCAAGGCGCAGATGGCGCAGCACGACGCCGTGTTCGGCGGCGAGCACAGCGCGCACTACTACTTCCGCGACTTCTTCTTCGCGGACACGGGCATGCTCGCCGCCCTGCACGTGCTGGCGGCGCTCGGCGGCCAGCCACACCCGCTGTCCGTGCTCGCGGAGATGTACTCGCCGTACGTGGCGTCCGGCGAGATCAACTCGACGGTGGCGGACGCCGCCGCGGCGACGGCGCGGGTGCGCGAGGCGTACGCCACGGCCTACCCGCAGGCGGACGTGGACGAGCTCGACGGCCTCACCGTGGCGCACTGGGACGGCCACCCGCAGTGGTGGTTCAACCTGCGCGCGTCGAACACGGAGCCGCTGCTGCGGCTCAACGTCGAGGCCGCCGACGACGACATCATGGTGAAGGTGCGCGACGACGTCCTGTCGCTCGTGCGGACGGAGGACGCATGACCATCTCCATCGACCCCTGGGTGCGGAGCATCCTGCGCTGCCCGGTGACGGGCGCCGAGCTGGTCGACGCCGTCGGCCCGGACGGCGAGCCCGAGCTGCGCTCGACCGACCCGGACCGGCCCCTGGCGTACCCGGTGCGCGACGGCGTCCCCGTGCTGCTGGAGAGCGACGCCCGCCCCCTGTGACGAGGCCGTTCGCTAGGACACCGCGGTGATCTTCGTGATCCACGCGGCGGGCATCGAGCCCGCCGTGGTGCGCTTGCCCACCGTCGACCGGATCGTGTCGGCCTTACCGGTCACCTTCGCCGTCTTCCCGGTCGACGACGTCGCCGTGAGCGTGCGCGCCTGACCGCTGGACCACTTCGCGGTGACCTTGATCGACTGCACGTTCGACAGCCCGAACAGCGCGCGGGCCTGCGCCTGCGTCAGCTTGCGGGTCCACGACGCGTACGAGTTGCCCGGCGCCGCCTTCGAGTACGGGTCGGACACCGACCGCTCGTAGGCGATCTTCGACGACCACACGTCCTCCGAGTTCGCCGTCCGCCCGCCGCTGGAGGAGAAGTAGTGCGCGGCGACGGCCTTGCCGCCGTAGGTCAGCACCCGGGCCCGGGTGCGGCTCGAGGTGGTGGCGTCGACGCCCTTCTTCCAGACCTTGCCGTACCGGGCGTCCGTCCCCTCGCTCTCCTTCTTCCAGCCGGAGTAGTACTGGTCGCGCACGTCGTCGACGACGTTGCACCGGCACGCGGCGAGGAGCGGCTTGGTCATGACGTACGAGCGGGCGGTGATCGCCTGCGCCGCCAGGGCGGACAGGCCGCCGTTGAGCCCCCACGACGACGGCATCTCCGCGATCCCGTAGAGGTACTCGGTGTTGAGCAGCACGTCGTTGGTGATGTTGGGGACGCCGCCGTGGGCCGTCGTCGTGAGGCGGCCGTGCTTGTACGAGCCGTGCGCCCCGGACACCGTCGCGACCGCCGTCTTCCCCGTGGGCTTGTAGTACCGGGTGCCCGACCAGGTGATGCGCAGCAGCTGGTCGTAGTACTTGTCGCCGTTCACCGTGATCCGGGACCGGCCGCCGGCCGTGACCGTGACCGCGAAGGTCTCCGTGCCGGAGCCGGAGGCCAGCGTCTTGCCGTCCTCGTCCGCGAGGCGCCAGTCACCGCCGCGCACCGTGACCGTGGTCGTCGTCTTCGTGTCGCCGTACCCGGACCGCCCGAGCGGGTCCTTGCCGTAGACCTGGACCAGGATGTTGTTGCCGGTCGTGTCCTTCCAGGCGACCTTCCCGCCGGCGTAGTAGTGCTGGAGGACGTCCCAGCTGGGCGCCCCCCGTCGCGCCATCTCGTAGGCGCCGTACTGCGACATCCCCACGCCGTGGCCGAAACCCGAGCCCGTCAGCGTGAAGGACGACGGCACCGCGGCCTCCGCGGACGTCGCCGCCACGACGGTGCCGCTCACCGCCAGGACACCGGCGACGACCGCGGCGAGAGCGGTCCGCGCCCGGCGCGGTCGGCGGGTCGCGGCCCGCCCGGTCGAGAATTCTTGCGTCATGGTCATGCACCCCCTCAAGCACTGTGCACCAGGGGCCGCGCGCCAGCATCCGGAGGCGCGGAGCAACCCGAGCTCCCGGGTTCGAGGTGCTGACAGGCCGATCCGTCCCTATCGTCGTGCGGGTCAGGTGCCCGGCGCGACGATGCGCCACGCGGGTCGACCGAGGCCCGTCGGTCCGGTCAGACCGATCGGCGATCGACCAGAGCTGGACGAGCGGAGACGAGCATGACGACGACACCCAGGGCTCGACGGGCGGCACGGACCGCCGTCACGACGTCGACCGTCGTGGCGCTGGCCCTCGCGGGGGTCGTGCTTCCCACGGTCTCCCTCCCGGTCCCGAAGGCGCACGCCGTCGCCCCGGACGTGGAGGACGTCCTGGTGCGGGGCATCGACCCCGACGCCCGGCAGGAGAAGGGCGCGCTCGACGACGCCGTCGGGCACGAGCACGACGCCGCGGCCGAGACCGCCGGGGACACCGCCGCGGTGGAGGGGGCGGAGACGCTCAGCGACGTCCCCGCGCCCGAGCCGGACGAGGGGGCGCTCGCGGCGCTGAGCGAACGCACCACCACGCAGGACTTCATGGTGGCCGGGGTGACGTGGGACGAGGCGTCGACCGCGACGGTGACCGAGGTGGCGGTGCGGGTGCGTGAGTCCGGGACGTGGAGCGAGTGGCAGTCGCTCGGGATCGACGACACCGACGTGGCCGGAGGGCGCGCGGGGACCGAGCCGCTCGTGACGGCGGGGGCCGACGGCGTCCAGGCCCGGGTGCGCACCGACAGCGGGGTGCCGCCCACCGGCCTGAAGGTGGACGTCGTGGACCCGGGGACCTCGCGGGCCGACGCGTCCGTGGGCCAGGAGTCGGCCCCCGCGGCGTCCGCCGACGCCGGCACCGGGACCGAGATCCGTCCGAAGATCGTCAGCCGCTCCGGGTGGGGGGCGGACGAGTCCCTGTCCGGCCGGTGGCCGGAGCTCTCGGGCAAGCTCAAGGCCATCTACATCCACCACACGGCAGGCACCAACAGCTACAAGGAGAGCCAGTCCGCGGCGCTGGTGCGCGGCGTCTACGCGTACCACACGAAGTCCCGGGGCTGGCCGGACATCGGCTACCAGTTCCTCGTGGACAAATTCGGCAACATCTTCGAGGGACGCAAGAAGTCGCGGTGGGACAACCCGGTCGGCGCACAAGCAGGCGGCTACAACACCGGCACCATCGGGATCTCGGCGATGGGGAGCTTCGACACGGCGCAACCGTCGAGCGCCCTCGTCACCGCGCTCGCCCGGGTCGTCGCCTGGAAGAGCTACACGTACGGGATCAACCCGCGCGGGACCGTGGTGCTCCCGACCGGCGGGAGCACGGGCTCGGGGACGCGCGCCAAGCCCGGCACCGACGTCCGGGTGCCGACGGTGCTCATGCACCGCACCACCAACCTGACGGCCTGTCCGGGGCAGTACCTGGCGGCCAAGATGGGCACGATCCGCGCGGGCGCCGACTCGCGGCGTGACGCCGCGATCAAGAAATACGGCTCGATCGTCCCGAAGGTCAAGGCGCCCACGCGCGTCGATCCGACGTCGAACCAGGTCCCGGTGCAGTGGAACGGCAGGTCGACCTACCGGTGGAAGCCCGTCTCGGGCGCGGTGAGCTACCAGGTGCTGCAGCGCTACGCGAAGTGGAACGAGGGCATGCCGTACACGTACTACTGGCGGGAGGTGAAGCTGACGTCCGCGACCTCGATCACGCTCAGCCAGAGCACCGGTCAGTCCCGCGAGCTCGCCGTGCGCGCCGTCGACTCGGACCATCGCCGTGGACCGCTCACCAGCCTGGCGCGGACCAACAGGGCGGTCAGCCCCTCCAGCTGGAAGCGGTCGTCCGGGTGGAAGAAGGTCACCAGCTCGTCCTACTTCGGCGACTACGCGTACCGCACCACGACGAAGGGCGCCTACGTCCAGCTCCCGGGCGCCAAGCAGGTGCGTCGCGTCGTGATCCGCGGGGCGACCAGCCCTTCGGACGGACGCCTGCAGGTGCGCGTCGGCGGGAAGGCGATCGAGACGCTGGACTTCGGCAGGGCGTCCGACGGGGACCGGATCTTCACGGTGTGGGTACCGAGGACGAGCGGCACGGTCACGCTCAAGACGCTGGACTCCGGCAAGCCGGTGCGGATCAGCAAGATCGCCGTGGCGAGGTGGTAGCGGGCGGGGCATGAGGGGCCGGGAGGCCGGCCCGGCCGGCGGCGGACGCTAGGGTCGGGCGCGTGCACCTGGCGCAACAGCTGATCCTGACGCTCCCACCCGACCGCCGAGCCCTGACCGTGGAGGAGGGGCCCGCCGTCGTCGACGACGGCGCGGTCCGTGTCCCGGCGGGCGCGAGCCAGGGGTTCGCCACGTACTTCTCCGCGTTCCCCGCCTCGTACTGGGTGCGCTGGACCGGCGTGGGCACCGTGCGGCTGGAGGCCGCGGCCGCCGGCGCCGGCACGCTGCGTCTCGTCCGCTCGGACGCACGGGGCGTGGCGTCCGTCGTGGCGTCCTCGCCGGTCGACGGCGGCACGGTGGTGCTCGACGCCGACGTCTCGGGCATGGCCGACGGCGGCTGGCTCTGGTTCGAGGTGGACGCGGGCGACGCCGACGTCGTCGTCACCGGCGCGCGCTGGCTGGTGGACGTCGCGCCGCGGCGGACGGGCGACGTGTGCCTGTCGATCACCACCTTGGACAAGCCGGAGTACTGCGTCGCGACGCTGCGCCGGATCGCGTCGTCGCAGGTGCTCCGTGACGCGGTCGGGACGGTGTTCGTGGTCGACCAGGGCACGCGACGCCTGGTCGACCACCCCGACTACCCGGAGGTCGCCGCGGCCCTCGGCGACCAGCTCACGGTCGTCGAGCAGCCCAACCTCGGCGGCTCCGGCGGGTTCTCTCGCGGCATGCTCGAGACGCTGGACCGCGACGGCGCGGACGCCGTCCTCATCCTCGACGACGACGTCGAGGTGGAGCCCGAGGCGCTCCTCCGCGCGATCCGGTTCCACCGCGCCGCGCGCGAGCCCGTCGTCGTGGGTGGGCACATGCTCGACCTGAACCGCCCCACGGTGCTCAACTCGTTCAGCGAGGTGGTGCACGAGCGGAGCTTCAACTGGGGCCCGCCCGAGGCCGACCAGCAGTGGCACGACCTCGCCGCCGCGCCGCTGCGCGACACCCCCTGGCTGCACGCGCGTGGCGAGAGCGACTTCAACGGCTGGTGGATGTGCCTCATCCCCACCGCGGTCCTGCGCGACGTCGGTCTGTCGCTGCCGCTGTTCCTCAAGTGGGACGACGCCGAGTTCGGCCTGCGCGCGCGCGACGCCGGCCACGCCACCGTGTCCCTCCCGGGCGCGGCGCTGTGGCACGTGGCGTGGACGGAGAAGGACGACACCGTCGAGTGGCAGGCGTACGTCCACGTGCGCAACCGCATCGCGGCCGCGCTGCTGCACGCCCGGCGCCCCCGCGGCGGCCTCCTCCTGGCGACGCTGCTCGCCACCGACCTCAAGCTGCTGCTGGGGATGCGGTACTACCCGGTGGACCTGCACGTCCGGGCGCTGCGCGACCTGCTCACCGGCCCTGGCGACCTGCACGCGGGGCTCGGCGACGTCGTCCCCGCCTCGCGCGCGGTGGGCGCGGCCTACCCCGAGACGATCACCTACCGGCCGGGGGAGGCGGTGTTCGACGCCGCGGCCGCACGGCGCTGGACGGCGCCGGCCCGACCGAAGCCCACCTCGGCGGGGGCGCTCGTGCGGCTCACGCTGCGCGGCCTGGCGCGCAACCTCCGCCCCGCACCCCGGGGGATGCCGCGGGGTGCGCTGAGCCGCGACCAGGCCACCTGGTGGGAGGTGCCCGAGCACGACTCCGTGCTGGTGCTGGCGGGCGACGGCGCCTCCGGGACCTGGCTGCGCCACGACCGGCGCCGCGCGTGGCGCCTCGCGGGCGCGACGGCGGTGGCCCACGTGCGTCTCGCGGCGCGGTGGGGCACGGTGTCCCGGCGCTGGCGCGCCGCGGCCCCGGCACTGGCGGCACCGGCGACGTGGCGCGAGACCTTCGCGCGTTCCGCGGACGCCGCGCACGACGGACCGGGCGGGGACCACCGCCCCTCCGAGCACCACTAGGATGTGCGGGATGTCCACTCCCACCGTCGTCGCGGTCGTCGTGTCGTACAACAGGGCCGCGCTGCTCGTCGCGGCCCTCGACGCGCTGGCCGCCCAGAGCCGGCCCGTCGACCGCGTGGTCGTGGTCGACAACGCGTCGACCGACGACGCCCTCGAGGTCGCCCGCACCCATCCCAGCGCCCCCGACGTCGTGGCGCTCCAGCGCAACACCGGCGGCGCGGGCGGGTTCGCCGTCGGGCTCGCGACCGCCGTCGCCGACCTCGACGCCGACCTCGTGTGGCTCATGGACGACGACACCGTCCCCACCGAGACGGCGCTCGAGGCCCTGCTCGGCGCGCGCGAGGCCTACGCCGGCGACGTCACCGCGATGGCCAGCCGCGTCGTGTGGACCGACGGCAGCGACCACCCGATGAACACGCCGCGCAGCCGGCCGGGCGCGTCGCCGGCCGAGCTGGCGCGGGCGCGCGCCGCCGGCGCGATGCCGGTGCGGTCCATGTCGTTCGTGTCGATGCTGGTCGACGCGCACGCGGTGCGCGAGCACGGCCTGCCCGTCAGCGACTTCTTCATCTGGAACGACGACTTCGAGTACTCGACCCGCCTGCTGCGCCGCGGCACCGGTCTGTACGTCCCGGGCAGCGTCGTCGAGCACCGCACCGCCCGGCTGGTCGGCACCGACCACGACCCCGGCCCGCGCTTCTACTTCGAGGTGCGCAACAAGGTGTGGACGTTCACGCGCTCCTCGGCGCTCGCGCCCTCCGAGCGGCTGCTCTACGGCGGCTCCACGCTGCGGCGCTGGGCCCGCACCGTCGTGCGCTCCTCCGCCCGCGGCACCCTCCTCAAGGCCGGCGGCCGGGGGCTGTGGCACGGGATCGTGCGCCGGCCGCGCGCCGACACCGAGGTGCTCGCCGGGGTGGGGCCCGCCGCCCTCAGCGTGGCGCGGCTGGAGCTCGGGCAGGACGACGCCGCCGGGCGACCGGCCACCCGCAAGGCCGCGGCGACCACCGTGCCCGCCGTCGTCCGCGGGGCCCTCGACGACCACCGGTTCTCCGTGCTGCTGCCCGTGTACGCGGGCGACGACGCCGCGCACCTGGAACGCGGCTTCCTGTCCGTCACGCGGGACCAGACGCTGCGCCCGGACGAGGTCGTGGTCGTCCGCGACGGGCCCGTCGGCGACGACGTCGCCGCCGTGCTCGGCCGCCTGCACGAGCTCACCGACGTCCCCGTGACCCTGGTGCCCCTGGAGAAGAACGTCGGCCTCGCCCGCGCGCTGGAGGCCGGGCTCGAGGCGTGCAAGCACGAGATCGTGGCGCGCGCCGACGCGGACGACATCTCCCGGCCCGAGCGGTTCGCCGTGCAGGTGCCGCTCGTGGCCGCCGGGTGCGACATCGTCGGCTCCGCGATCCAGGAGTTCGACGACGACGAGCACGCGCCCGGCATGGTGCGCGTGCCGCCGACGGGCGCGGACATCGCGACCACGGCCCGGTTCCGCGACCCCTTCAACCACCCGTCGGTCGTGTACCGGCGCTCCGCCGTCGCCGCCGCGGGCGGGTACGAGCACCTGGACCTCATGGAGGACTACCTGCTCTTCGCCCGCATGATCGCGGGCGGCGCGGACGCGGAGAACGTCACCCGGCCGCTGGTCCTGTACCGCGTCGGCGCCGGGGCGTACGCGCGCCGCGGTGGCCGCCGTCTGCTGGCGTCCGAGCTCGCGCTCCAGCGCACGCTGCACGCCGAGGGCTTCCTCACCGGGCCGCAGATGGTGCGCAACGTCGTGGTGCGCGCCGGCTACCGCCTGGTGCCGGAGTCGGTGCGCAAGGCCGGGTACCGCGCGTACACCCGCCTGCGCGGCGGCTACGAGCCCGACCGACCGACCCCCTGACCAGGAGGACAGCATGACCGACCTCGTCGTCGTCGGTACCGGGCTCTTCGGCCTGACCGTCGCCGAGCGGATGGCCGAGCAGGGGCGCAAGGTGCTCATGATCGACCGTCGTGACCACCTGGGCGGCAACGCGTACAGCGAGACCGACCCGGACACGGGGATCGAGGTGCACCGGTACGGCGCGCACCTGTTCCACACGTCGAACGAGCGGGTGTGGGAGTACGTCAACCGGTTCACGTCGTTCACGTCGTACGTGCACCGCGTGTACACGACGCATCGGGGCGAGGTGTTCCCGATGCCGATCAACCTGGGCACGATCAACCAGTTCTTCCGGTCGGCGCACGGGCCGGACGCGGCGCGGGCGCTGGTGCGCGAGCAGGCGGCGGAGCTCGAGGGCCGACGCCCGACGAACCTGGACGAGCAGGGCGTGTCGCTGATCGGTCGGCCCCTGTACGAGGCGTTCATCCAGGGTTACACGGCCAAGCAGTGGCAGACGGACCCGCGCGAGCTGCCGGCGTCGATCATCTCGCGCCTGCCGGTGCGGTACACGTACGACAACCGGTACTTCAACGACACGTACGAGGGCCTGCCGACGGGTGGGTACACGGCGTGGTTGGAGCGGATGGCGGACCACCCGAACATCGAGGTGCGGCTGTCCACCGACTTCTTCGACGACGCGCAGCCGGTGAGCAAGCAGGCCGTGGTGGGTCAGGTGCCGGTGGTGTACACGGGGCCGGTGGACCGCTACTTCGACGACGCCGAGGGGTCGTTGTCGTGGCGGACGCTGGACTTCGAGCGCGAGGTGCTGCCGGTGGGGGACTTCCAGGGCACGCCGGTGATGAACTACGCGGACACGGAGGTGCCGTACACGCGCATCCTGGAGTTCCGCCACTTCCACCCGGAGCGGGAGTACGCGGGCGACAAGACCGTCATCGTGCGGGAGTACTCGCGCTTCGCCGAGCGGGGTGACGAGCCGTACTACCCGGTGAACACGCCCGCCGACCGGGACCGGCTCAAGCGGTACCGCGAGCTCATGGCCGACGAGCCGGACGTGCACTTCGGCGGCCGGCTGGGCACGTACCAGTACCTCGACATGCACATGGCCATCGGCTCCGCCCTGTCCATGGTGGACAACAAGCTCACCGCCTGACACCGAACGAACCCTCCTGCTGCCGAACAGGCGGTTGACACCGTTATGGGCGCCACTCGACACCCATAACGGTGT
>NZ_JBHTVC010000039.1:0-43471 GCF_042793275.1 Isoptericola sp. NPDC056578 | reverse complement strand
CCACCCGAGAGGTGGCGCGGGGCCTCGTCGTTCCTAGGCTGGGGATCATGGTCGCCCGCCCCGAAGCGCCGTCCCGCTCCCTCCCGCCCGTGCCGGTGGTGCTCGTGCACGGCTCCCGCACGTCCGCGACCATGTGGCGGCGCCAGCTCGAGGCGCTGGGGCGCGCCGGGGTCCCCGCCGTCGCGACGGACCTGCCGGGCCACGGCACGCGCCGGGGCGAGCCGTTCACCCTCGACGGCGCGGTGGAGGCGGTGCGCCGCGACGTCGACGCGCTGGGCGGGCGCGCCATTGTGGCGGGCCTGTCCCTCGGCGGCTACGTCGCCATCGAGCACCGCGCACGTCGTCCCGGGCAGTGCGCCGGCCTCGTCGCCGCGTCCTGCTGCACGGTGTCGTCGTCGTCGCTGCGCCCTGCGTGGCTGTCGCTCGCCCGGTGGATCGAGGGCTGGCCCGACCACGGCGCCCGGCTGAACGACACGTTCGTCCGCCTCGCCCTCGACGGCGAAGGGGCGGAGGACCTGGGGGCCGGCGGGTACGCCCTGCGCGCCATGACCGAGGTGCTGCGGGAGCTGGGCCCGACCGACACGCTCGGCGCCCTCGCGGCCGCGAGCAGCCCCGTGTGGTTCGTCAACGGGCGCTACGACCACTTCCGCGGGCAGGAGCGCGCGTTCGTCGCCGCGGCCCGGGCCGGCGGCGCGCCGGCCCGGCTGGTCGTGGTGCCGCACGCCCGCCACCTCGTCAGCCTCGACGCCCCGGTCGCCTTCACCCGGGCCCTCCTCGAGGCCGAGGCGGTCGTGGCCGCGGCGGAGGTGGACCGCAACGCGGCACCCGTCGTCTGAGCGGGACCGCCGGCGCCGGTCAGGTGAGCGTCAGGTCCCACGCCCGCGCACCCCCGACGAGCGCGGCGGAGTTGGGGACGACCACGACGTCGTCGCCCAGGCGGTCGAGGGCGGCCGGCGTGATGCGGCGGGAGTTGCCGCCGCCCAGGTACAAGCGGTCCCAGCGGAACACCGGGCGCAGCCCGTCGACCGTCGCGACGACCCGCCGCGACCACAGCCCGTCGCCCAGCCGCCGTCGCTCCGGCTCGCCGACGTACTGGTCGTACGTCGCGCCGCGGCGCACGGGGGCGTGCGACCACTCCAGGTGCGGGGCGAGCAGACCGCCGTCGAACAGCGCCGACCCCAACCCGGTGCCGAGGGTGAGCACCAGCTCGACCCCGGAGCCCGCGACGACGCCGGCGCCGTGCACCTCGGCATCGTTGAGCACGAGGGCCGGCACGCCGAGCCGTCGGGCGAGCGCGCCGCGGACGTCGAAGCTGGCCCACGCCTCCACGAGCTCGGGCAGCACCCGCGAGCGGGGGCCCGAGCGGGTGACGTAGTGCGGGGTGTGGACGACCACGCCGTGGCGGATCATGCCCGGCATCCCGAGGGTGACCCGGTGCGCGGCGGGGAGACGCTCCGCGATGCCTGCCACGGTGTCCAGGAGCAGGCTCGGGGGCAGCGGGTAGGGGGTGGGGACGCGCACCGGCGACGCGTGCGCGGTGCCCGCGGAGTCCAGCACCGCCGCCTTGATGCCCCCGCCGCCGCAGTCGACGGCGAGGGTGAGCACGTCGGAGGGCGCGGGCGCTCGGGAGGTACCGCCGCCGGGGCCGGGTTCGGGGGTGCGCGCCGTGGCGCCTGGGTCGACCATCACGGGACATCATCCGGCCACAATGGGTCCGTGAGCACGCCGACACCTCCCGCCGACGCCCTCCGGGTGCGGCTCGACCTCGCCTACGACGGCACCCACTTCGCGGGCTGGGCCACCCAGCCGCGGCTGCGCACCGTGCAGGGGGTGCTGGAGGACGCCCTCGCGACCGTGCTGCGGACCGGACCCCTCGGCATGCCCCGCCCGCGGCTGACGGTGGCGGGGAGGACGGACGCGGGGGTGCACGCCCGCGGCCAGGTGGCGCACGTCGACGTGTCGCGCGAGCGCTGGGCGGAGATGCCCGGGCGGTCCGACCGGGAGCCCGGCGTCGCCCTCGCCGACCGGCTGGCCGGCGTCCTGCCGCCCGACGTCGTCGTGCACCGGGCCGCGGTGGCACCGGCGGGGTTCGACGCGCGGTTCTCCGCGCTGCACCGCCGCTACGCCTACCGGGTGGCCGACCGCCCGGACCTGCGCGACCCGCTGCGTCGTGACTGGGTGCTCTGGCACCGCCGCCCGCTCGACGTCGAGGCGATGCACCGGGCGATGCAGCCGTTGGTCGGGCTGCACGACTTCGCGGCCTTCTGCAAGCCCCGCGAGGGCGCCACGACCATCCGCGAGCTCACGCACCTGTCGTGGGACCGCCCCGCGGACGGGCCGGACGCCGGGCTCGTCGTCGCGACCGTGCAGGCCGACGCGTTCTGCCACTCGATGGTGCGCGCGCTGGTCGGCATGTCGCTGGCCGTGGGGGAGGGGCGCCGCGGCCCGGACGAGCCCGCCGCGGTGCTGGCGGGGCGGTCCCGCTCCGCGGCGTCCGGCGTCGTCGCGGCCCGGGGGCTGACTCTCGAGCGGGTCGCCTACCCGGACGACGACGCGCTCGCCGCGCGCGCCGAGCGCGTCCGCGCCCGGCGGGACCCGGGCGAGGTCGACGCCGGCTGAGCCCGAGGGGCCCCGGCGGCGGCTCGTCGACGCTACGGTTCCTCCACCCAGTGGACGGCGGCCTCCTCGGCGCTGGCACCCGCGCCGTCGATGCCGGCGTCCTCGCCGTAGACGTCGTTCTCGCGGTCGCCGTCCTCCCCGGGGTCGGCGAAGGGGTCCTCCGCGAGCCGACCGGCACGGGTCGTGTCCGGGCGATCCAGCGGGTCGCGTTCCCAGACGTCCGGCTGCTCCTCGGCGAGGCGCTGGTCCAGGGGCTCGCCGGCGGACTCCTCCCACGCCGTCTCGCCCCAGTGGTTCGACCGCGACCGCTCCAGCGGGGAGTAGCCCTCGTCGAGGACGTCGTCGAGGTCGGGATCGAGGAGCGTGTCCTCCTGGGGCAGCTGGTCCTCGTCGCCCTCGGCGCCGGTCTCGGGGTCCGGGGAGGTGCCGGGTGTCTCCTGGGTCATGTCACCACGGTGCACCCGCGGCGGTGCCGCTGCAACGAGGGCGGCCGGGCCGGACCGTGCGGTTGCGAGGCCGCCCGCGCCCGTTAGCGTGACCGGCAGGTGCGCCCGACGGGCGCGGCACGACGAGGAGCCCTCCATGCCTGCTTCCATGCCCGGTGCAGCGTCCGGTGGAGCGGCGGGCGCGTCCATCGACGACCTGCTCGCCGAGATCCCGATCGACCAGATCGCCGGACAGCTCGGCGTCGACGCCGAGCAGGCCCAGCGGGCCGTCGGCGGGGCGCTGCCCGCGCTCTTCGGCGGCCTCAAGGCGAACGCCGACGACCCGGCCGGCGCGGCGTCGCTGGCGGGTGCCCTCTCCCAGCACGACCCCGGCCTGGTCGAGGGCGGGATCGACGTCGCCCAGGTCGACACGGCGGACGGCGAGAAGATCGTGGACCACGTGTTCGGCGCGAACAAGGACCAGGTGGTCGCGCAGCTGTCCGGGGCGGCGGGCACGGACTCGGGGGTCCTGCAGAAGCTGCTCCCGATCCTCGCGCCGCTCGCGCTGTCCTTCCTGTCGAAGAAGCTCGGCGGCGGTCAGGCGACCGCGTCGGGCGAGCCTGCCGAGGGCTCGGCCGGCGGTGGCCTCGGCGACCTCCTCGGCGGGCTGCTCGGCGGCGGCGGGTCGGCCGGCGGTCTCGACGTCGGCGGGCTGCTCGGCAGCCTGGGCGGGCTGCTCGGCGGCGGGCGTCGCTGAGACCGTCCCCGGTGTCGTCGGACCCCGGTGCCGGCGTGACCGGCGTCGCTTTGACCCGTGTGCAGGGCGACCGCTAAACTGGCTCGTCGTTGTGCTATGCCTCCGGCGTCCCGCGTCGTCAGCGCGCCCACTCGCACCGACGATGCCTCGGCCAGGACGCCACCGGAGCACCCGCGCACAACACCTGACTCATCGGGCGCTGCTTCTCGCCCGACGACACCGAACACGAAAAGGTGACGCAACCGTGCGTACTTACACCCCCAAGCCCGGCGACGTCCAGCGCGACTGGTACGTCGTCGACGCGACCGACGTCGTCCTCGGCCGCCTGGCGAGCCAGGTCGCCACCCTCCTGCGCGGGAAGCACAAGCCGACCTTCGCCCCGCACGTCGACGGCGGTGACTTCGTCATCGTCATCAACGCGGACAAGGTCGCCCTGAGCGGCAACAAGCGGGAGACCAAGCTGGCCTACCGCCACTCCGGCTACCCGGGTGGTCTCCGCTCGGTCAACTACGGCGAGCTTCTCGAGAAGAACCCCGAGCGGGCAGTGGAGAAGGCCGTGCGCGGCATGCTCCCGAAGACGTCCCTCGGTCGCGACCAGCTGGGCAAGCTGAAGGTCTACCGCGGCGCGGAGCACCCGCACGCGGCGCAGCAGCCCAAGCAGTTCGAGATCACCCAGGTTTCGCAGCAGGCCTGAGCCGCTGCCGGATGCAAAGCGAAGGATTCACAGTGGCCGAGACCACCGTCGACACCGAGCTGGACGAGAACACGCCCAGCACCTACACCTCTGAGTCCGCCGCGCCCGTCGCGGACGGCGGCCAGTCCATCACCGCTCCCGGCGCGGCCGTCGGTCGCCGCAAGGAGGCCGTGGCGCGCGTGCGCCTCGTCCCCGGCACCGGGACGTGGAAGATCAACGGTCGCACCCTCGAGGACTACTTCCCGAACAAGGTGCACCAGCAGCTCGTGAACTCGCCGCTGAAGCTGGTCGAGGTCGAGGGCCGCTTCGACGTCATCGTCCGCATCACCGGCGGCGGCCCCTCGGGCCAGGCCGGTGCGGTGCGCCTGGGCATCGCCCGCGCGCTCAACGCGATCGACTCCGAGGCGAACCGCCCCGCGCTGAAGAAGGCCGGCTACCTCACGCGTGACCCGCGTGCGGTCGAGTCCAAGAAGGCCGGTCTCAAGAAGGCGCGCAAGGCGCCGCAGTACTCGAAGCGCTGATCGAGCGCTCCTGGCCTTCGGGCATCGACAGGAGCGTCAGCGTCACGGACGGCCCCGTCGGAACTCTTCCGGCGGGGCCGTCCTCATGTCCGGCTACGATCGGTGCGGCGTCCGCGGGGGCGCCGTGGGGTGTGCGTGCGGATCCACCGCCGCGCCCGGAGGAGGAGACATCGTGCGACTGTTCGGCACCGACGGGGTCCGTGGGCTCGCCAACCGGGACGTCACCGCGGACCTGGCCCTCGGGCTCGGCAGCGCGGCGGCCCACGTGCTCGGCACGTCGGGCGACTTCGCCGGCCACCGCCCGCGCGCCGTCGTGGGGCGAGACCCGCGCGTGTCCGGGGAGTTCCTGTCCGCCGCGGTCGGCGCCGGCCTCGCCAGCTCCGGCGTGGACGTGGTCAACCTGGGCGTGCTGCCCACCCCGGCGCTGGCCCACCTCGTGGGGGCGATGGACATGGACCTCGGCGTGATGATCTCCGCGTCCCACAACGCGATGCCGGACAACGGCATCAAGTTCTTCGCGCGCGGCGGCCTCAAGCTGGCCGACCACGTCGAGGACGAGATCGAGGCGCGTCTCGGCCAGGACTGGGAGCGGCCGATCGGCGCCGACGTCGGCCGCATGCGCTCCGACACCGGCATCGCCGCGCAGCAGTACGTCGAGCACCTCGTGGCGAGCATCGGGACCACCCCGGACGTCCGCCCGCTGGAGGGCCTGCGCATCGCCGTGGACGCCGCGAACGGCGCCGCGAGCCAGGTCGGTCCGGAGGCGCTGCGCGAGGCGGGGGCCGACGTCGTCGTCATCAACGCGAGCCCCGACGGCCGCAACATCAACGAGAAGGCCGGCTCCACCCACCCGGAGCAGCTGCAGGCCGTCGTCGTGGCCGCGGAGGCCGACTTCGGCGTCGCGTTCGACGGCGACGCCGACCGCTGCCTCGCCGTCGACCACGGGGGCGTGCTGGTGGACGGCGACCAGATCCTCGGGATCCTGGCCCGCGCGCTCAAGGACGAGGGCCGGCTGCCGTCGGACACGCTGGTGGTCACCGTGATGAGCAACCTGGGCCTCCTGCTCGCGATGCGCGAGTCAGGCATCACCACGATCCAGACGGGCGTGGGCGACCGGTACGTGCTCGAGGAGATGCGGGCGCACGGGTACGGGCTCGGCGGCGAGCAGTCGGGCCACATCATCCTCGCCGACCACGCCACGACCGGCGACGGCGTCCTCACCGCGCTGCACCTCGCCGCGCGCGTGAAGGCGACCGGTCGGCGCCTGGCCGACCTCGCCGCCGACGTCCCCCGCCTCCCGCAGACGCTCGTCAACGTCAAGGGCGTGGACAAGGCCCGCGCGGGCGACGACGAGGGCGTGCGCGCCGCGATCGAGAGCGCGGAGGCGCTGCTGGGGGAGACGGGCCGCGTGCTGCTGCGCCCGTCGGGCACCGAGCCCCTCGTGCGGGTCATGGTCGAGGCGGCCACCCAGACGCAGGCCGACGGCGTGGCGGACACGCTCGCCGCCGTCGTGCGCGACCGGCTGGCCCTGTGACCGACGGCGCCTCGGCCGACCGCCACGCGGCGGGCGCGGACGAGGGCCTGCGGGCCGCCGTCGTCGACCTGCTGGACCGGGCGGACGCGGCGGCGGACGGGCCGGGCACCGGCCTGCTGCCGATCGTGCAGGCCGGCACGCCGGTGCTGCGGGCCCCGGCGGCCCCGTACACGGGGCAGCTCGGCGACGTGCTGCCGCGGCTGCTCGAGGCGATGCGCCGCACCATGCACGCCGCGCCCGGCGTGGGGCTCGCCGCGCCGCAGGTCGGGATCGGGCTGGCGATCGCCGTGGTGGAGGACGCCGGCGCCGGCGCCGACGACCCGCGGGAGCGGTCGCCGCTGCCCTACCGGGTGCTGCTCGACCCGGCGTACGAGCCGCTGCCGGGCCCCGACGGGGAGCCGGAGCGGGCCGTGTTCCACGAGGGCTGCCTGTCGGTGCACGGCTGGCAGGCCGTCGTCGCGCGGCACCGGCGCGTGCGGCTCACCGGCCGCGACGAGGCCGGGGCGCCGATCGACGAGGTCCTGACGGGCTGGCCCGCTCGCATCGTGCAGCACGAGACGGACCACCTGGCGGGCGAGCTGTACCTGGACCACGCGCTGCTGCGGACGCTCACCTCGAACGAGAACCTGCTGCGGTACGGGAACGCCGTGGACCCGGGGTTCGTGGATCTCGGGTGAACATTCGGCGCTCAGGGTGGAACCGGGGGAATTCCCCATGCAGCCGGTGCCCTGGTTCTGCCTAGGCTGGTGCCGTGACGCCGCACGGCGTCGTGCGACCGCCGGAGGCCCACCTCCCGGCCGACGAACCGAGGGACCGACCTGGTGAACCTGTCGACGATGCTGGCACAGCTGGAGGGCTGGGTCCTCGACCTCGGCGCGTCCTTGTGGATCTACCCGGCCATGTACGTCTTCGCGACGATCGACGGGTTCTTCCCCCCGATCCCCAGCGAGTCGGTGGTCATCACCCTCACCGTGCTCGCGCACTCCGAGGGCGAGCCGTGGCTTCCCGGCGTCCTCGCCCTCGCCATCGCCGGCGCCTGGACGGGCGACCAGATCGCCTACCAGATCGGCCGTGCCGTCGGCACGGAGCGGTTCGCCTTCCTGCGCTCGGCCCGCGGGCGCAAGGCCGTCGACTGGGCGCGGCACGCGCTCGAGCACCGCGGCGCGTCGTTCATCCTCGCCGCGCGGTACGTGCCCATCGGGCGGGTGGCGGTCAACATGACCGCCGGCGCCGTGGGCTATCCGCGCCACCGGTTCATGCTGTACTCGGGGATCGCCGCCGTGACGTGGGGCATCTACTCGATGCTCATCGGCCTCGCCGCGGCCTCCTGGCTCGGGCACAACACGCTGCTCGCCATGGCCGTCGGCGTGGTCGCCGGCATCCTGCTCGGGGTCCTGGTCGACCAGGTCGTGCAGCGCGTCGCGGGCCCGCCGAAGGCGCAGCCGGTGCCCGCCGACGACGAGGCCGACGACGAGGCCGACGCCGAGCCGACGAGCCGGGCGGCCTGACCCGGACGGTCGGTCAGAGCTTGCGCAGCCGCACCCGCTGCACGGAGTGGTCCGACCCCTTGGTGAGCACGAGGGTGGCGCGCCCACGGGTGGGGAGCACGTTGTGCTCCAGGTTCGGCGCGTTGATCGACTCCCAGATGGACAGCGCCCGCTCCGTCGCCTCGGCGTCGGACAGGTCCGCATAGCGCCGGAAGTACGACTCCGGCCTGCTGAACGCCGTCCGGCGGAGCTGCAGGAAGCGCTCCACGTACCACTGGCGGATGTTGCGCGTGCGGGCGTCGACGTAGATGGAGAAGTCGAAGAAGTCGCTCACGGCCACGGTCGACTCGTCGATCGCGGAGGGCCTCGCCGGCTGCAGCACGTTGAGGCCCTCGACGATGAGCACGTCCGGCTTGCGCACCACCACCTCCTCGCCGGGCACGATGTCGTAGACGACGTGCGAGTACACAGGGGCGCGCACCTCGGCCTGCCCCGCCTTCACGCGCGACAGGAACCGGATGAGGGCCCGCCGGTCGTAGGACTCGGGGAAGCCCTTGCGATCCATGATGCCGCGCCGCTGCAGCTCCGCGTTCGGGTACAGGAAGCCGTCGGTCGTGATCAGCTCGACGTGCGGGGTGTCCGGCCAGCGCGCCATCATCTCGCGCAGGATGCGCGCCGTCGTCGACTTGCCCACGGCGACCGACCCCGCGACGCCGATGACGTACGGGGTGCGGGGCGGCTCCTCGTGCAGGAACGTCGACGTGGCGCGGTGCAGGCCCGCACTCGCCGCCACGTACAGGTTGAGCAGCCGCGACAGCGGGCGGAAGACGGCGTCCACCTCCGCGAGGTCGATCGGGTCGCCCAGGCCGCGCAGCCGCTCGACGTCGGCGTCCGTCAGCGGCAGCGGCGTCGACGCCGACAGGCGGCTCCACGCCGCGCGATCGAGGTCGACGTACGGGGACGCCGGCGCGAGGCGCGTGAGGTGCTCGCCCAGGGGTGGGGGAGCCGCGCCGGGGGCGGGGCTCGGCGTCGTGCCGGGTGCGGTGTCGGGGGACTGCGGTGCCACCTGCACGATTCTGCCCGAGCAACGGGTTCGACCTGCAAATCGGGCGACGCGGCACGTCCGCGCCGATAGGCTCGCCGCCCGGTGCGCCGCGGGCGGCGCGGTGCCGGCAGGGGGGAGCGCCGAGGCGATGAGCGACGGGTCCGACCGGTTCGCCGACGGGCAGACGGCGCTGGTCGTCGTGGTGCCCGAGGCCGAGCCCGTGGTCGGCGGGCTGCGGAGCGACCTCGACGTGGCCGCCGCGTACGGCGTGCCCGCGCACGTCACCGTGCTGTTCCCCTTCCTGCCCGTCGCGGCCCTCGACGACGCCGTGCTCGACGGCCTGCGCGACGTCGTGGGGGCCCACCCCGCGTTCGACGCGACGTTCGCCGGGTGCGGTCGCTTCCCCGGCGTGCTGTACCTCGTCCCGGGGCCGGACCCCGCGTGGCGGGCGCTGCTCGCCGTGGTGGCCGCGCGGTTCCCCGGGGCCCCGCCGTACGGCGGAGCGTTCGACGACGTCGTCCCGCACCTCACCGTCGCGGACGGCCAGGAGCCCGAGGTCCTCGACGAGGCCGAGGCCGCGGTGGCGCCCCGCCTGCCGGTCCGGACGACGGTGCGCGAGGTCTCGCTGCTGGTGTTCGACGGCGAGCGCTGGCGGCGGCGGGCGGCCTTCCCCCTGGCCCCCGATGCCGGGGCCGACGGAACCTGACGGCGCGCGGTCGTCGTCCCTAGGGTGGGGGCGTGGAACTCAGGGAGCTGGGCGACGAGGTCGAGATCATCTCGCGGGTGTACGAGCGGCGTTTCGGCGTCGCGCGCACCGACGACTGGCTGGTGCTCAAGCTGCACGAGGAGGTCGGGGAGCTCACGCAGGCGTACCTCGCGCGGTCCGGCCGGTCGCGCGACCGCGGGGCGGGTGCCGGCGAGGTGGACGCGGCGTTCCGTGCCGAGCTCGCCGACGTGCTCGCGCAGGTGCTGCTCGTCGCGCGCCGGTTCGACGTCGACCTCGAGGCGGAGATCGACCGCAAGTGGTTCCGGTGGCGGCACCTGGTGGAGCCGGCGGACGAGGCCGGGGTCCGCCCGGAGGTCTGACGCCCGGCCCTTCGCGGTCCTAGTCGCCCGACGCCGCCTCCTCGACCCGGTCGAGCCACTCGCCCACGAGGGCGTCGAACAGCGCGGGCTGCTCGATCTGCAGGTTGTGGCCGGCGCGGTCGAGCACGGCGAACGTCGCGCGCGGGTAGTGCTCGAGGACCCGCCAGGCGTCGCGGTAGCCGGTCGAGGAGTCCTGACGGCCGGTGAGGATCAGCGTGGGGCCGTCGTAGGGTCGCGGCTCGACCGGGAAGGTGCCGGCGTAGCGGGCCCCGACCCGTGCGACGGTCGCCGGGTCGGCGGCCTCCAGCCCGGGCGTCACCTCGGCCAGCGTGCGCCGCCAGGTCTCCGACGTCTGGACGACGCCGACGTCGTCGGCGTCGAGCGCCGCCGCTCCGACCTCCCGCAGCAGCGCGTCGTCGCGGACCAGCACGCGGTGCGGCGGGACGTCGCGCCGGTCGTGCTCCGGGACGATCAAGGGGCACAGGAGCGCGAGCCCGTGGACGCGCTCCGGCTCCGCGGCCACCAGGCCCCGCGCCAGGTAGCCGCCGTACGACTCGCCCACCACGACGTACGGGCCGGGGACGAGACGGTCGATCGCCTCCCGCACGACCGCGAGGACGTCGTCCGTGCTCGCCACGCCCGACGGCGGGCTCGCGCCCATCCCCGGGAGGTCCAGGTAGACGCGGCGCCAGCGCGGGCGCCCGTCGAGGGCGGACTCGAACGGCGTCAGCATGAGGCGGTGGTCCACGGGGAACCCGTGCAGCAGCACCATGGTGGGCGTGCCGGGCGCCGCGGGCGCGCCGCGCTCGACATGGTGCAGGGGTGCGGGGTGGTCGGGCATGGCGGGCACGCTAGGTCCCGGCACCGACACCGTCGTCCTGACACCGTCGCCCCTGACGCCGACGGACCTAGGCTGGGGGCCATGATCATCGGCGTGGGCATCGACGTGGTGGACGTCGCCCGGTTCATGGCGACGGTGGAGCGGGTGCCGCGCCTGCGCGAGAAGCTCTTCACCGAGGCCGAGCGCGACCTGCCGGCGTCGTCCCTCGCGGCGCGCTTCGCGGCCAAGGAGGCCATCGCCAAGGCGCTCGGGGCCCCGGGGAACCTGCACTGGCACGACGCGACGGTGCACCGCACCGTCGGCGGACCGCCCGAGGTCGAGCTGCGCGGCACCGTCCAGGCCCGCGCCGACGAGCTGGGCGTGAAGGCCTGGCACCTGTCCATCTCCCACGACGCCGGCATCGCGTCCGCGATGGTCGTGGCGGAGGGCTGACCGCCCCTCAGGCGGCGGAGCGCCACCAGTCGAACGCGACCGGCAGCGCGGTGAGCACGCTGACGTGGCCGTCCCGCGGGCGCAGCCACAGCTCCGCGGCGGGCAGGCCCTCGACCAGCAGGTCGGCGTGGTGCCGGGGCACCACCCGGTCGGCGCCACCCTGCACGACCAGGGCCGGCGCCGTGACGTCGCCGAGCGTCACGCCCCACGGCCGCACGAACGCGAGGTCGTCGTCGACCAGGCCGCCCGGCCACGCCTCGCCGGACCGGGAGGCGTCGGCGCCGAGCGACGCCCACGTCCCCGCGAGGGTCGCGTAGTCGTCGGCCGTGAAGCTCGACCCGTCGAACTCCGCGGTCTCGGCGTGCCGCTGGCGGGCGGACGGGCCGTCGAGGGCCGAGCGCAGGCCGCCGTCGTCGGCCATCCCGGCGAACCAGAGGGCGTCGCGGCCGGGGCCGGGGTACGGCGCGATGCCCGCAAGGGTGACCACGCCGGACACCACGTCGGGCCGGAGCGCGGCGAGGGCCAGGGCGTGCGGGGCACCGCCCGAGGCGCCGACGGCGAGGCACCGGGCCACGCCGAGGGCGTCCAGGGCGTACGCCACGTCCGACGCCGCCTCCGCGACGGTTCGTCCGGGCCGACGGGTGGACCCGCCGTACCCGGCGCGGGCCGCGGAGACCGCCCGCAGCCCGCGCGCCCGGGCGGCGGCGACGACCGGGGGCAGCAGCTCGCCGGACTGCGGCGAGCCGTGGTGCCAGACGACGGCGTCGGCGGCCGGCGGGCCGTCGTCGTGCACGACGAGCCGCCGGCCGTCGGGGAGGTCGAGCTCGTGCCGCGAGCCCACGTCTCAGTCCTGCAGGGCGGGGATGACCTGCCGCTGGAACAGCTCGATCTGGTCGCGGTCGCCGGCAGCGTTGGGGAAGTACGTGATGGCGTACGTCATGCCGAGGTCGCGCAGCGCCGCGAGCTTCTCGACGACCTGCTCGGGCGTGCCGACGACGGGGCTGTTGCGCCAGTTCGCGATCTCCTGCTCGCCGCGCTCGCCGGGGGCGTGCTTGCGGAAGTGCGACTCGATCCAGGCGAAGCGGTCGTCCACCTCCGCCTGGTTCTCCCCGATGACCACGTTGTAGTCGGACGAGCGGGTGATCTCCCCGAAGTCACGACCGACGTCGCGGCAGTGCTGCTCGAGGATCGACGACTTGTGGGCGAAGCCCTCGGGCGAGCCGTCGAAGTTCGTGTACTGCGCGAACCGCGCGGCGATGCGCAGCGTCTTCTTCTCGCCGCCGCCCGCCACCCACAGCGGGATGCTCGGCACCTCGGCGCCGCCGTCGCCCACCGGGAGCCGCTGCAGCGGCTGCGGGTAGCACAGCGCGCCGTCCACCTGGTAGCGCTCGCCGTCGAACTTTCCGGACGACCCGGTGCGCCACATCTGGGTGATGATCTGCAGACCCTCGTCCAGGGCGCGCAGGCGCTCGCCCGCGCGGGGGAAGCCGTACCCGTAGGCGCGCCACTCGTGCTCGTACCAGCCGGCGCCGATGCCGAGCTGGGCGCGGCCGCCGGAGATCGCGTCCACCGTCGAGGCGACCTTCGCCAGGTAGGCGGGGTTGCGGTACGACATGCACGTGCACATCTGGCCCAGCTTCACGCGCTGGGACGCCGCCGCGAACGCCGCCATCAGCGTCCACGCCTCGTGCGTCGCCTCGGTGCTGGGGATCGGAACCGTATGAAAATGGTCATACACCCAGACCGAGTCCCAGGCCCAGGGGCCGCCGGGGATCGGCTCGCCGGCCGCGGCGTTGTCGGCGTAGTGGAGCAGGGACAGCATCGTCTCCCAGTGCTGCTCCGGGGGGACGTCGGTGAGCGAGTGGCGCCAGCCCTGCGGGATGAAGAGTCCGAATCGCATGGGCCCGAGCCTATGCCCGGACCTGCGGCGACGCTGCGGGGCACGGCGGCCCGCGGGAGGATGCGTCCCATGATCTCCGCCTGGTCCGCCGCCGACGTCCGCGCCGCCGAGGAGCCCCTGCTCGCGGTGGGGGCACCCCTGATGGAGCGGGCGTCGTTCGCGCTCGCGACGCACGTGCTGCGCGACGTCGCCGCGCGCCGGGGCCCGGTGCGGGGCGCGCGCGTCGTGGTGCTCGCGGGGGCGGGCAACAACGGCGGCGACGCGCTGCACGCGGGCGCGGTGCTCGCCCGGCGCGGCCTGGCGGTGACCGCGGTGCTGGTCGCCGAGCGGTTCCACGCCGACGGCCGGGCGGCGCTGGAGCGCGCGGGCGGCCGGGTCGTGGAGCTGTTCGCGTCGCCCGGGGCCCTCGCCCCGGTGGTCGACGCCGCCGCCCGCGCCGACGTCGTCCTCGACGGACTGGTCGGGATCGGCGCGCACGGCCCCCTGCGGGGCCTCGCCGCGGACGTAGTGGATGCGCTGTCCGCCGGCCCGCGGCCGTGGATGGTGGCGGTGGACGTGCCGTCCGGCATCGGGGTGGACGACGGCGCGGTGGCCGGCCCGGTCCTGCCGGCGGACCGCACCGTGACGTTCGGCGCGGCCAAGCCGGGCCTGCTGCTGCCGCCGGCGGCGGGGCTCGCGGGCGACGTGAGCGTGGTCGACATCGGCCTGGATCTCGCCGGCCCGCCGGCCGTGCGGCGGCTGGGGACCGCCGACGTCGCGGCGTCGTGGCCGGTACCCGGCCCCGCGGACCACAAGTACACGCGCGGCGTGGTCGGCGTCGTCGCGGGCACGGCGACGTATCCCGGCGCGGCCGTGCTCACCACGACAGCGACGGTGCGCACTGGCGCCGGGATGGTGCGCTACCGCGGCTCCGAGGCGGTCGGTCGTGCGGTGCTGGCCGCGCGGCCCGAGGTCGTCACCGCGCCCGGCCGCGTGCAGTCGTGGGTGGTGGGGCCGGGAGTCCCCGGCGGGCCGGAGGCCGCCCACGAGGGGGAGGCCGACGGTCTCGACGACGGCCAGCACGAGCGGGGGCGGGCGGGCCTCGCGGCGGCGGCCGGGCGGCTCGCCGGGACGGCGGGAGGCCCCGTGCCCGCGGTCGTCGACGCCGGCGGGCTGGGCCTGCTCGACGAGCGCGTCCCGGCGTGGTTCGTGCTCACCCCGCACGCGGGCGAGCTGACGGCGCTGCTGCGCTCCCGCGGCGAGGACGTGCGCCGGCCCGACGTCGAGGCCGAGCCGCTGCGGTGGACGTGCAGGGCGCACGAGCTCACCGGCGCGACGGTGCTGCTCAAGGGCGGTGTGACCGTCGTCGTCGGCCCGGGCGGCGCGTGGGCGCAGGCCGACGGTCCCGGCTGGCTGGCCACCGCCGGCGCGGGCGACGTGCTCGCCGGGGTGCTCGGCGCGATGCTCGCGGCGCGGTCGCGCGACGTCGTCGAGGACCCGGCGCTCGCGGCCGAGGTCGCCGCCGCGGCGGCGCTGGTGCACGGCCGCGCCGCCCACCGCGCGAACCCGGGCGGGCCCGTGGCGGCGCTCGACGTCGCGACGGCGGTGCCCGGCGAGGTCGCCGCGCTGCTGGGGGCTCGATAGCCGGCCGCGACGGGCCCGGGCTACCTGGGCAGCGCCTTCTCGACGAGGCCGACGATCTCGGGGGAGTCGGGGACGGTCTGCGGGGAGAACCGGTGCACGTCGCCGCCGGGCAGCACGACGAACTTCTCGAAGTTCCACCGGATGCGGCCGTCGTGCCCGCCGGCGTCGGCCGTCTTCTTCAGCTCGGCGTACAGCGGGTGCGTGTGCCGGCCGTTCACGCGGATCCTGGAGACCACGGGGAACGTGACGCCGTAGGTGGTGGAGCAGAACTCGGCGATCTTCTCGTCGCTGGAGAGCTCCTGGAGGAACTGGTTGGACGGGAAGCCGATCACGGTGAAGCCGCGGTCGGCGTACGTCTTCTGCAGCTGCTCGAGCGCCTCGTACTGCGGGGTGAGCCCGCAGCGCGAGGCGACGTTGACCACCAGCACGACGTCGTCGCGGTGCTCCGCGAGCGTCGTCGTCGTGCCGTCCATGCTCTCGAACGGGATGTCGTAGAGGCTCATACGGGCCATCATGCCGCGCGCGACAATGGTCCGGTGCCACCCGGATCGCGCGAACACCGCCCGCGCAAGCACGTCCCGCCCCTGCCCGTGCGGGACGGCCTCAACCCCACGCGCCTGGTGCTGCCCCACGACGCGGCCGCCGTCGCCCGCTACGCGACGGCGGCGCAGTACCTGCTGGAGCGCTTCGGCCACGACGTCGCTGACGCCGCCCGACTGCGGGAGAAGCTCGCCGCGGGCGAGGTGGTGACGGGCGCGGGCGCCGTCGTCGATCACACCACCCCGTACGAGCCGCGCGGCTTCCTCTACCTGTACCGCGACCCGCCCGCCGACGAGCCGGAGGTGCCGGCCCTCGGAGAGATCGAGGTGCTGCACCGCGACGACGACCTCCTGGTGGTCGACAAGCCGCACCTCGTCGCGACGATGCCGCGCGGGCGGTGGGTGACCCGCACGGTCCTCGTGCACCTGCGCGCGACGCTCGACCTGCCCGAGCTGGTGCCCGCGCACCGGCTCGACCGGCCCACCGCCGGCGTGCTGGTGCTCACCGTGCGGCCCGAGGTGCGCGGGGCGTACCAGACGGCGTTCCAGGACCGCGCGGTGCGGAAGGTCTACGAGGCGGTCGCGCCCCTGCCGGCGCCCGGGTCGGTGCTGGAGTCGGAGCTGGACCGGGAGGGCACGACGACGGTCCGCTCGCGCATCGTCAAGCACCGGGGCGTGGTGCGCGCCCAGGAGGAGCCGGGGGAGCCGAACGCCGAGTCACGGGTGACGCTCGTCGCGCGCGACGACGCCCGCGGCCTCGGGCTCTACCGGCTCGAGCCGCGCACCGGCAAGACGCACCAGCTCCGCCTGCACATGGCCTCGCTCGGGCTACCGCTGCTGCACGACCCGTTCTGGCCGGTGCTGCGCGAGGACGCGCCCGACGACCCGGACCGGCCGCTGCAGCTGCTCGCCCGCTCGCTGGCGTTCGTCGACCCCCTCAGCGGCGAGCCCCGGGAGTTCCGCTCCCGGCGTCGTCTCGCGGCGTGGCCGGGCGATGGCATGGGCGACGGCAGGGGCGATGGCACGGGCGACGGCGGGGGAGACGGCCCGCGGTGAGAGAATCGATGACCGTGAGCACCGAGGTCCCGTCCGAGGTCCCGACCGACACCGTCCCCGCCGCGCCGGCCGACCTGCCGCATGCCGACAACGCCCCCGACGACTTCCCCGACCATGCGCTGGCGCGCGCCGTCGTCGACCTGTCCGCCGTGCGCGACAACGTGCGAGCCCTGGCCGGGCACGCGCCGGGCGCGGCGGTGATGGCGGTGGTGAAGGCCGACGGGTACGGGCACGGGATGCTGCCGGTGGCCCGGGCGGCGCTCGCGGGCGGTGCGACGTGGCTCGGGACGGCGGTGCCCGCCGAGGCGCTCGCGCTGCGCGCCGGGGGCGTGACGGCCGCGGACGCGCGCGTGCTCACCTGGCTCGCGACGCCGGGGGCGCCGTTCGACCGGCTCGTGGCCGCCGGCGTGGACGTCGGGGTCGCGGCCCCGTGGGCGCTCGACGAGGTGGCCGCGGGGGCGCGAGCCGCGGGCGAACCGGCGCGGGTGCACCTCAAGGTCGACACCGGCCTCGGCCGCAGCGGGATCATGCCCGCCGACCTGCCGGACGTCGTGCGCCGGGCGGCCGCGCTCGAGGCCGAGGGCGTGCTGCGGGTCGTGGGCGTGATGTCGCACCTGGCGTGCGCGGACGAGCCCGGGCACCCGTCGATCGCGCTCCAGGCGGCGGCGTTCGACGCCGCGGTGGCCGTCGTCGAGGCCTCCGGCGCGGCGCTCGAGGTGCGGCACCTCGCGAACTCGGCCGCCGTGCTCACGGACCCCCGGCTGCACTACGACCTCGTCCGCCCCGGCATCGCCGTCTACGGGCACTCGCCCGTGCCGCAGCTCGCCGCGCCCGGCGACCACGGGCTGCGCGGCGCGATGACGCTCCAGGCCAGGCTCGCCACGGTCAAGGACGTGCCGGCCGGGCACGGGGTGTCGTACGGGCACCACTTCACGACGCCGCGCGACACCCGGCTGGGGGTCGTGCCGCTGGGCTACGCGGACGGCATCCAGCGGCACGCGTCGGGCGGCAGCCTCGGCGTCGGTGGGCCGGTGTGCGTCGGGAGCGGGGCGTCCGCCCGGGTGCTGCGCGTGGCCGGGCGGGTGTGCATGGACCAGTTCGTGCTCGACCTCGGACCCGACGCGACCGAGCACGCCGGCGACGTCGTCACGCTGTTCGGCGCGTCCGACGGCGTGGAGCGCGGCGCCGCACGTGGCGTCACGCTGCCGAACGCCGAGGACTGGGCCCGCGCGGCGGGCACCATCAGCTACGAGATCGTCACGGGCATCGGGGCGCGCGCGGTGCGCGTGTACACGGGCCTGGACGCGACCGACACGGAGACCTGGAAGGAAGTGCAGCGGTGAGCGACGTCGTCGTGCGGACCGAGACGGACCTGCCGGACGCGGAGGCGACCCGCGCGCTGGGGGCCGCCCTGGCCGGGGTGCTCAGGGCGGGCGACCTGGTGATCCTCACGGGGGACCTGGGGGCGGGGAAGACGACGCTCACCCAGGGCCTGGGGGCCGCGCTGGGCATCCGGGGCCAGGTGGCGTCGCCCACGTTCATCGTGGCGCGCGAGCATCCGCCGCTGCCGCGCGAGGACGGCTCCCGCGGCCCGGCGCTGGTGCACGTGGACGCCTACCGGCTCGGCGGCCTGGGCGAGCTCGACGCGCTCGACCTGGACTCGTCGCTCGACGAGTCCGTCACCGTCGTCGAGTGGGGACGCGGGCTGGCCGAGGCGCTCACCGACGACCGGCTCGAGATCGACCTGGAGCGCCCACGCGGCACGGCGGCCTCCGCCGACGGCGACGACGCCGACGAGGAGGACGACCCCGGCGCCGGGACGCGCCACGCGACGCTGCGCGGCGTCGGCCCCCGCTGGGCCGACGTCGACCTGGCCGCCCTCACCGCGCGCTGACCCCGCCGGAGGGATCCAGCACGGACGGCGACTCCCCCGGCCGGGCCGCGGGAAACGTAGGCTGAGGCCGTGGCAGTTCTCGCATTGGACACCTCCGCAGCCGTCTCCGTCGCGCTCGTCGACCCCGGCGGCGCCCGGCTCGCCGCGCGCTCGGCCGACGAGCGCCGCCGGCACGCCGAGTCGCTGGCCCCGCTCGTCGACGCGGTGCTCGCCGACGCCGGCCTGGACCGCACGGACCTCACGGCCGTCGCCGTGGGCACCGGGCCCGCGCCCTTCACCGGCCTGCGCGTGGGACTGGTCACGGCGCGCACGCTGGCCCTGGCCCTGGGGATCGACGTGCTCGGCGTGCCGAGCGTCGACGCGGTCGCGGTACAGGCGGTCGCCGACCTGGGGCTGACGCCGGGCGACGAGGTGCTCGTCGCGACCGACGCCCGCCGCAAGGAGGTCTACTGGGCGCACTACCGCGTCGTCGCGCACGAGGGTCCGCACGGGGTCCCCGTCGTCGAGACCCTGGCCGGCCCGGGGGTGGACAAGGCCGCCGACGTCGCCGCGCGGCTCGCGGACGCGCCCGCCGACGGCGGCCGCCTGGTCGTCGTGGGGGAGGGCGCCACCCTGTACCCGGAGCACCTGCCCGCCGACGAGGACGCCCCGCTCGTCCCGGACGCCGCGGTGCTGGCACGGCTCGCGCTCGCCCGCCGCGCCGCCGGCGAGGAGCTGCCCACCGAGCCGCTGTACCTGCGCCGTCCCGACGTGCAGGAGCCCGCGCCGGCACGTCTCGTGCCCGCCACCGGGAGCCCGGCATGACCACCGAGCAGCCGACCACCGAGCCGGTCGCCGACGGGCCCGAGCGGCCCGCGCAGGAGGGGCTGCCCCGCACCGTGCAGCGGGTGTACGCGCCGTCGTGCCGGCTGCGCCCGCTGGCCAGCGCGGACTTCGACCGGGTGCTCCAGCTCGAGCGGGTGCTGTTCGGCGCGGGGGCGTGGACGTACGGGATGCTCGCCGACGAGCTGGCCGCCCTCGGCCGCTGGTACGTCGTCGCCGAGCCGGCGGGGCCGGACGCGGTCGCGGTGTACGGGGTCGGGCCGAAGCCGGTGGTCGGGTACGCCGGGCTGTGGTTCGACGGCGACGTCGCGCAGGTCATGACGATCGGTGTGGACCCGCACTACCAGCGGCACGGCGTGGGGCGCGCCCTGATGGAGGCGCTCGTCGAGCGCGCGCGCAAGCTCCGCGCGGAGGCTGTCCTGCTCGAGGTGCGCGTCGACAACGAGCCGGCGCTCGCGCTCTACGAGCGGCACGGCTTCGAGCGGATCGGGCTGCGCAAGAGGTACTACCAGCCGGAGGACAAGGACGCGTACACGATGCGCCTCGACCTGCGCGACCCGCACGCGCGACGAGGGGCGGCGTCGTGACCCGCGAGGACACGCCGCGCTCGCGGGTGCTGGTCTCGGTCGCGGAGCTCGCGGCGGACCTGCGGCTCAGCGCCGGGCCCGACCCCGCGGACGGCGCGCCGGTGCTGCTCGACGTGCGCTGGGCGCTGGGCATGACGGACGGCCGTGAGCGCTACCTCGAGGGCCACCTGCCCGACGCCGTCTACGTGGACCTGGAGTCCGAGCTCGCCGCGGAGGCGTCGCCGGAGGAGGGGCGCCACCCGCTGCCCTCGGCGTCCTCGTTCCAGCGCAGCGCGCGGGCGTGGGGGCTGCGGACCACGTCGCGCGTCGTCGTGTACGACACCGTGGGTGGCACGTCCGCGGCGCGGGCCTGGTGGTTGCTGCGCTTCTTCGGCGTGGACGACGTGCGCATCCTCGACGGCGGGCTGCCCGCCTGGGTGCGTGCGGGCCTGGCGCTGGAGAGCGGCGACGTCGTCCACGCGCCCGGCGACCTCGTCGTGCGACCGGGGCACCTGCCGGTGCTCGACGCCGACGACGCGGCGGAGCTGGCCGAGACCGGGACCCTGCTGGACGCGCGGGCCGCCGAGCGGTACCGGGGCGAGACCGAGCCGGTGGACCCGCGGGCGGGCCACGTGCCCGGCGCCGTGAGCGCGCCGACCGCGGAGAACCTGCGCGAGGACGGCACGTTCCTCGACGAGGAGGCGCTCCAGGGCCGGTTCGCCGACCTGGGCCTGAGCGCGACCGACGAGGGCGACGACGCCGTGCTCGCCGTCGGCGTCTACTGCGGGTCGGGCGTGACGGCGTCGCACGAGATCGCCGCGCTGGCGTGCGCGGGCATCCCCGCCGCCCTGTACCCGGGCTCCTGGTCGCAGTGGTCGAACGACCCGTCGCGCCCGGTGGCCACGGGCGGGCGGCCCTAGCGTCGTCGTCCTTCCCGGTGCTCCCCGGGAGCCGTGTTAGCGTCGCATGTATACCGATCTGTATACACGGGAGGTCGAGCGATGAGCACGCCCGAGACGATGCACGCGGTCAGGATCCACCGGCACGGGGGCCCGGAGGTCCTTCAGGTGGAAGAGGTCGCCGTCCCGGCGCCCGGACCGGGAGAAGCCCTGGTCCGTGTGACCGCGGTGGCGCTGAACAACACCGACCTGTGGACCCGGGAGGGCGCCTACGGCAGGCCGGGCGACCCGACGGCCCTGTCGGGCTGGCGCGGCCCCGTCGACTTCCCTCGGACGCAGGGAGCAGACGTGGCGGGGCAGGTCGTGGCCGTCGGCGCCGGGTCGGACGCGGGCCTCGTCGGGCGTCGGGTCGTGGTCGACCCGGCGAGCTACGACGCTGCCGGCCGGGACGCCCACCCGGTGGGCCTCATGGGCAGCGAACGGGACGGCGGGTACGCCCGGTACGTGACGGCGCCCGCCGACCAGGTGCACGACATGACGGGATCGCCCCTCACGGACGACCAGCTCGCGACCCTGCCCACCGCCTACGGCACCGCGCTCGGCATGATCGAGCGCGGCGGGCTGCGGGAGGGCGAGACCGCGCTGGTCACGGGAGCCTCCGGCGGCGTCGGGCTCGCGCTCGTCCAGCTCGCCCGCGCCCGCGGGGCGCGCGTGCTCGCCGTGAGCAGCGGCGCGAAGATCGACTCGGTGCGGGAGGCGGGCGCGCACGTCGTCGTGGACCGGGCGCAGGACGTCGTCGAGCAGGTCCGCGCGGCGGCCCCGGACGGCGTCGACGTCGCCCTCGACGTGGTCGCGGGCGACCTGCTGGGCGACGGTCTGCCGCTGCTGCGCGAGGGCGGCCGGTGGGTCGTCGCCGGGGCGCTCGGCGGGCACGAGGTGGCGTTCGACGTCCGCCGGCTGTACCTCCACAACGCCCAGGTCGTCGGTTCGTCGATGCACACGCGCGCGCACTTCGACCTGCTCATGGGCCTGGCGCGCGACGGCGCGATCGAGCCCGTGGTCGCGGCGACGTTCCCGCTGGAGCAGGCCGCGCGGGCGCAGGAGGAGCTGGCCCGCCGGGCGCACGTCGGGAAGATCGTGCTGCACCCGTAGGCGCGAGCCGGACGACGAACGGCCCGGTCCCCTGAGGGGCCGGGCCGTTCGTGCGTCGTGGGGTCGCGGTCAGAGGACCTGCGCGACCTCGTCGAAGGAGAGGCGCGGGCCGCGCGGGTAGGGCGAGCCCTCGCCCTCGGCGTGCCCGACGTTGATGACGAGGAACGACTTCCAGCCGGACTCGGCGAAGAACTCGGTGTCGACGCCGTCGAAGTCCATGCCGTTCATCGGGCCGGCGGCGAGACCGGCGGCCCGCAGGCCCACGATGAGGTACCCGGCCTGGATGAGGGCGTTGTTGCGGGCCATCTGCTCGCGGACCTCCGCGGCGGGCTCCAGCTGCTCCTTCATGCCCGGGTAGGCGGGGAAGAGGGTGTCGAGGTGCTGGTGGAAGGCCGGGTCCGCGGCCAGCACCAGGGAGACCGGCGCGCCGGCGACGCGGTCCTTGTTGCCGTCGCCCATGTGGGCCACGAGGCGCTCGCGGGCGTCGCCCGAGCGCAGCACCAGCACGCGCAGCGGCAGCGTGTTCATCGCCGTCGGCCCGAACTTCGCCAGGTCCCAGGCGGAGGTGAGCTGCTCGTCGGTGACGGGCTCGTCGGTGAAGAGCGAGGTGGTGCGGGCGGCGCGGAACAGGAGATCCGCCACGTCGTCGCCGACGGCGAGGGACGTGGAGGGGTGCGTGAGGGTCTCGGTCATGATTGCCGGAACACATAGATGCAGACGCATGATTCCGGCTCCGGCCGTGACGTGCCCCACAGGGGTCACAACGCCGTGAGCGGCTCGAAGTCGAACCCGTCGGCGCGTGCGAGGTAGAGCCGCTGCTCGGCGTGGTTGCCGTGGAACCGGACGAGGCCGCGCGGCCCCTCGTACGCGAGCCCGTCGACGGAGCGGTCGGTCGCGGCGACGGCGGCGCTGCCCGCCCGCTCGACGATCGACCGCAGCGCGAGGATCCCCTCGTAGCAGGCCTCCGCTGCGGCGCCGATCGCGGGCGCGTGCAGCCCGTGGTGCGCGGTGTAGCGGCCCACGAGGTCGAGGGCCTCGCCGGTCGCGAGGCTGCGGAACCAGCCGCCGGCCGAGTACAGGTTCGCCGTCGCGCCCGCGCCGCTGCCCATGAGCATGTTCTCCTCCATGAGGGTGCTGAGCCGCACCACCCGCTCGTGCAGGCCGCGCCGGGCGAACAGGCGGTTGAACCGCACCCCGTTCTGCCCCACCATCAGCAGCAGCACGCCCTCGGCGCCCGAGCGCTCCACCTCCTCGAGCGTGGCCGCCAGCTGCGCATGGCTCGCCCCCTGCTCCGGCAGGAAGCGCGCGCCCGCGAACCCCGCGCCGAGCCCGGCCAGCTGGGGCGCCAGCGCCGCGTACGTGCCCCGGGGCCAGGCGTAGTCGTCCCCGACGACGAACCACCGGCGCGTGCCCGCCTCGGCCCGCAGGCGCTCGATCGCGGGGAAGAGCTGCGCCGACGGCACCTCCCCGGTGACGTAGAGCCCGGGTCGCGTCTCCGCGCCCTCGTACGCCGCCGGGTAGACGTAGGGGACGCGGCGCTGCACGAGGGGGACGACGGCGCGCCGCACCGCCGACGTGTGCCAGCCCGTGAGCGCGTGCAGGCGCCCGCCGTCGAGCGCCGCCCCGAGGCGCCGGCGGAGCCGGTCGACCGGCTGGCCGGCGTCGAGCAGCTCGGCGCGCACCGGGCGACCGAGGATGCCGCCCGCGGCGTTGAGCTCGGCGACCGCGAGCTCCGTGACGGCCTGGCACGAGGGGCCGTAGATCCCGCCCGGCCCCTGGAAGTGCAGCAGGACGCCGACGACGAAGTCCGACATGACGTCCCGTCCGCGCGAGGGACCCTGGTCCGGGCCCCGGCCTGTGATGGCCGGTAGTGTACGAGGGCGAGGGAAGGCGGGTCAGCATGCGGACGTCGACGCGGTCGGAGAGCCCCACGGCGAGCCTCGGTGCGCACGCGTCCGGGGCGGGTCCCGCGGCCGAGCTGCGGGGCTCCGTGGTGGCCGGGCGACGCGCCGCGCGTCGCGCGTCCGACGCCCTCGCACCGGCGGGCTGCACCCTCGACGAGTGGCTCGTGCTGGACGCGCTGCGGCGCCGTCCGGGCGCGACGATGTCCGAGCTGCGCGCCGCCACGGTCATGGACAAGGCGACCCTCGGGCGCCGCGTGGACGCGCTCGTCACCCGCGCGCTGGTGTACCGCGAGGTGGACGCCTTCGACCGTCGCGTCGTCCGCGTCCACCTGTCGTCCCGGGGGCGGGACGTGCTGTCAGGCCTCGACGCGCGGCTGGCGGAGGCGGAGCAGGGCGACCAGCCACGCGACCAGTAGCACCCCGGCGAGCACCAGGCCGTACGGCTCGAGGCCGACCGACGCGCCCGGCACCCCGGCGAGCGCGGGCACGTGCTCCGCGGCCACCTGCAGCAGGGTCACGCCTCCGATGCCCACCGCGGCCGCCGCGGAGACGCCGGTGACCAGCACGTCGTAGCGCAGGCGGCCCCGCCCCGCGCCGACGCCTGCCTGGGCGTACGCGCGCCGGGCGGCGGAGCCCTGCACGGAGTCGAGCAGCGACATCCCCGCGGCGAACAGCACCGCCAGCGGCAGCGGCGCGTACCAGGGCACCTGACCGAGGGCCGTCGACGTCGTCATGGCGAGCAGGCCGATCTCCGTGGCGGTGTCGAAGCCGAGCCCGAACACGAGCCCCACGCCGTACATGCGGCCGGGCCGGTCGGTGGCCCAGGCGAACCGGCGCAGCGCCCACGAGACCGGGCCGCCCACGGCGTCGAGGTCGTGGTGGTGGTGGCCGGCGCCGCGGAGCGCGCGACGCAGCAGCAGCACGTTCACGACGGCGATCGTCAGCAGGAAGGTGCCCGACACCACGGGCCCCCACACGCCGGTGAACCGGCGCCAGGGCGACGACTCGTCCTCGAGGGCCGGGGCCAGCGCCTGCACGCCGACGGCGAGCAGCAGCGCGGCGCCCACGACCACCGTCGAGTGGCCGAGCGAGAACCACAGGCCTACCCCGCGGGCGTCGCGCCCCTCGCGCACGAGCCGCCGCGTCGTGTTGTCGATCGTGGCGATGTGGTCGGCGTCGAACGCGTGCCGCAGGCCGAGCCCGTACGCCGTGAGGGCCATGACGAGGGTGATCGCGCCGGACCCGCCGTCCAGCGCGAGGGTGGCGGCGAGGCCGCCGATCCCCACGACGTGCAGGGCGGCGACGACGAGGGCGGTCCGGGTCATACGTGCTCCAGACGTGCGACGGGCGGTACGGGCGGCTCCGGGACGTCACGGGCCGGTACGGGATGAGACCGGTGCAACGGGCTGAGATGAGCGGCGGGCCCGAGCCAGCGGGTCAGGGTGCCGCCGCGCTCCAGGCGCAGCGTCACGGCGCCGTCGGCCCCGGGCCCGCCGGCATCCGTGCCGGCGTCGGCACCGACATCGGCGTCACCGACGGGGTCGTCGTCGCCCGTGCCGCGCAGGTCGGTGACCGTGTCGACCACGCGCGTCCCGCCCAGCACCCCCGGCACGGGACGGTCACCCGCGGCCACGACCTCCTCGACGAGCAGGGGCCCCTCGTCGTCGCGCACGCAGGAGCGCAGCACCACGCGGCCGCCGCGCTCGCCGCCGCGTCCCAGCACGACGGTCTCGCGCAGCCGCAGCCGCGCGCCGGCGCCGAGGACGGCGTCCGTCGACCGGGTCACGTCCGCGCCCGTGGACACGACGAACGGCAGGCCCTCCCAGTCGAGCCGCGCGCCGGCCCCGAGGTGGACCTCGACGTCCCAGCGGCACGGGACGCCCTCGCCGTCGTACGCGACCGTGCCGCCGACGTCGGTGAGGGTCAGCGCGCACCCGTCGGCCACGCGCACCTGCACCGTCACGTGGTCGCCGCCGAGCAGCACCGCCCCGGTCGCGACCAGCGCCACCTCCGCGCGGGCCGCGGCGCGCGCGACGGTCCGCGCGGCGAGCAGGCCGTCCCGGGTGCGCACGCGCACGGGGGCGCCCGGCACGGCGCCCGGGAGGACCTCGACGAGCGTGCGGCGCGCCTCAGTGCGCGTGGGTGTGCGCATGCTCGTGCCCGTGCGACCGGTCGCCGTCGTCATGGCTGTGCAGGACGCCCCCGCCGTCGGGGTCGGCGTGGAAGTGCGGCGCCATCGGGCCGGGGTCCTGCGCCACGTGCTCGCCGCCGCGGAACCGCTCCAGGACGCCCAGGAGCCACGCGCGCAGCGCGGCGACGGAGGCGTCGTCGGTGCGCGACAGCGCGACGACGGCGCGGCCCTCGCGGGCGGCGGACGCGTCGGCGACCATCCGCTCGACGTCCACGCCCACGTACGGCGCGAGGTCGGTCTTGTTGACCACGAGCAGGTCGGCGCGGCCGATGCCGGGCCCGCCCTTGCGCGCGACGTCGCCGCCGCCCGCGACGTCGAGCACGAAGATCTGCGCGTCCACCAGCGCCGGGCTGAACGTGGCGGTGAGGTTGTCGCCGCCCGACTCGATGACCACGAGGTCGAGGGGCGCGAAGTCGCGCTCGAGGTCCTCCGCCGCGAGGAGGTTCGCCGTGACGTCGTCGCGGATGGCGGTGTGCGGGCAGGCGCCGGTCTCGACCGCGCGGATGCGCTCGGGGTCCAGGACGCCCGCGGAGCGCAGGAACCGCGCGTCCTCGTCGGTGTAGATGTCGTTGGTGATGACGCCGATCCGCAGCTCGTCGGCCAGCGCGCGGCACACGGTCGCGATCAGGGAGGACTTGCCGACGCCGACCGGGCCGGCGACGCCCAGGCGCAGGGCACGGGCGGGGGTCGCAGGGGTCGCGGGGGGAGTGGTCTCAGGCACGGAACAACCTCTGGGTCGTGAGGGCGTGGGCCTCGGCCCAGCCCTCGGTCAACGGGGCGCCGGAGGCCGGGATGTCCTCCGGGGTGGCGCACGCCGCGACGCGGAGCACGTGCTCCTCCGCGGCGGCGCACGCGTCCAGGACCCACCTCGCCGGGGCGAGCGGGTCCAACGGCTCGAGCTTGAGCAGGGCCGACGCCGCCGTCTGGGCGTCGTCGTAGACGGTCAGACGGACGACGTCCGCAGGCGGGAGACCGGCGGCCGCGCAGATCGCGCCGAGCACGACGGCGCGCGGCAGCGCGCCGGTGCCGTGCGGGACGACGTGCCCCGCGCTCTCCCGGCGACGGCTCGCGGCGTCGTGGCGGACGACGAGGCGCACCGCCGCGCTGTCCGGCCACAGCGTGCGCGCGACCCGCAGGTACCCGCGGCCCAGCAGGCGCGACGCGTCCCGCAGGGCGGGGGAGGGCGTCCGCGCCGCCCAGGCGCGCACCACCTCGTCGACCCGGACGTCCGTCGCGTCGACGGCCCCGGCGGCGGACCCGTCGTCGTCGACCGCGGTCGCGCGGGGCTCGGCGTCGGCAAGCAGCCGCGCGGTGACCACCGCCGTGCCGGCCTCCACGAGGCTCACCGTCGTCGCCCGCCCGACCATCCACGCGGGGACGTCGGCCGGCGGCATCCCGCCGCGCAGCGCCGGCTCCAGGCTCGCGGAGTGCGCGTGCCCGCCGCCGGGCAGGCGGGCGTCCGCGAGCAGCAGCGCGACCGTGGTGGGGTGCGGGGACAGGAACGACATGGGCGGCCCTAGAACATCGAGTAGAGCTGGGCCAGCGGCAGCCGGACCGCGGGCGCGGGCTCCACCAGGTCGCCGTCCACGCGGATCTCGAACGTGTCGGGGCGGATGTCGATCTCCGGCAGCGCGTCGTTGTTGCGCATGTCGGCCTTGGTGACGTCGCGGGTGGGGGCGACGGGGGCCAGGTCGCGGCGCAGGCCGAGCCGCCCGGCCAGGCCGTCCTCGATCGCCGCCGGCGCCACGAACGCGAGCGAGGTGTCCGCGCCGATCGCGTCGCCGAAGGCCGGCCGCTGCAGCACCGGCTGCGGGGTGGGGATGGACGCGTTCGGGTCGCCGAGCGCCGCCCACGCGATGACGCCGCCCTTGATCACGAGCTCGGGCCGGAACCCGAAGAACCGGGGGTCCCACAGCACGAGGTCGGCCAGCTTGCCCGGCTCCACCGAGCCGATGTGGGCGTCGACGCCGTGCGCGACGGCCGGGTTGATCGTGTACTTCGCGACGTACCGGCGGGCGCGCTCGTTGTCCGCCGGCTCGGCGCCCGACAGCGGCCCGCGGCGGTGCTTCATCACGTGCGCCACCTGCCAGGTGCGGGTGATCACCTCGCCGATGCGGCCCATCGCCTGGGCGTCGGAGGAGGTGATGGAGATGGCGCCCAGGTCGTGCAGCACGTCCTCGGCCGCGATCGTGGAGGCCCGGATGCGCGACTCGGCGAACGCCAGGTCCTCGGGGACGGCGGGGTTGAGGTGGTGGCAGACCATGAGCATGTCCAGGTGCTCCGCCACGGTGTTCACGGTGTGGGGGAGGGTCGGGTTGGTCGACCCCGGCAGCACGTGCGGCAGGCTCGCGATCGTGAGGATGTCGGGGGCGTGCCCGCCGCCCGCGCCCTCCACGTGGTACGCGTGGATGCCCCGGCCGTCGATCGCGTCGATCGTGGACTGCACGAACCCGGCCTCGTTGAGCGAGTCGGAGTGCAGCGCCACCTGCAGGCCCCACTCGTCCGCGGCCCGCAGCGCGGCGTCGAGGGCCGCGGGGGTGGAGCCCCAGTCCTCGTGCACCTTGTAGCTCGCCGCCCCGGCCAGGGCCTGCTCGGCCAGGGACGCGGCGCTGACGGTGTTGCCCTTGCCCAGCAGCAGCACGTTGAGCGGCAGGTGGTCCAGCGCCCGCAGCACCGAGCGCAGGTGCCAGGCGCCGGGCGTCACGGTGGTGGCCTTCGACCCCTCCGAGGGGCCGGTGCCGCCCCCGGCGACGGTGGTGATGCCGGTGGCCAGCGCCTCGTGCAGCGCCGACGGCGACAGCAGGTGCACGTGCGGGTCGAAGCCGCCGGCGGTGAGGATGCGGCCCTCTCCCGAGATCACGTCCGTGGACGGCCCGATCACCAGTTCGGGGTGCACGCCGTCCGCGACGTCCGGGTTGCCCGCGCGGCCGAGCGCGACGATCCGCCCGCCGCGCAGCCCGACGTCGGCCCGCACCACGCCCCACCAGTCGAGCACGACGACGCCGGTGATCACGGTGTCGGGGGCGCCCTCGGCGTGGGTGCGGGTGGACTGCGCCATCGACTCCCGGATGGACTTGCCGCCGCCGAACACCGCCTCCTCGCCGCCGACCGTGCGGTCCTCGGTGACCTCGATCCACAGGTCGGTGTCGCCGAGGCGCAGCTGGTCGCCGACGGTGGGCCCGTACAGGGCCGCGTAGCGCTCGCGGTCGATCCAGACCATCAGTCCTCCTGCTCGTCGTGCGCATCGGCCCGGACCGGGCCGAGCGCGCCGTCGTCGTGCTTGCCCCGCTGGATGCCCGGCACGCGCCGCGCCCCGCGGATCGTCACCAGGTCGACCTCCCGGCTCACGCCGGGCTCGAACCGCTGCGAGGTGCCGGACGGCACGTCGAGCCGGAACCCGTGCGCGGCGGTGCGGTCGAAGCGGAGCGCGTCGTTCGCGTCGGGCAGGTGCACGTGCGAGCCCACCTGCACCGGCCGGTCGCCGGTGTTCTCCACGACGAGGCGCAGCCGCTCGTGCGGGGGGCGCACGTTGAGCTCGAGGCGGCCGGGGGCGACGCGGGTGGCGCCGGGGCCGGCGGTGGCGTGTGCGGACACGGGTCCTCCAGTCGGGTCGGGGTCAGGGGATCGGGTGGTGCAGCGTGACGAGCTTGCGGCCGTCGGGGAAGGTGGCCTCGACCTGCACGTCGACGAGCATCTCGGGCACGCCGTCCATCACCTGCTCGCGGCCCAGCACCTCGCGCCCGTCCTGCATGAGCGTCGGGACGTCGGCGCCGTCGCGGGCCCGCTCGATCACCCAGCACGACAGCAGGGCGACCGTCTCGGGGTGGTTGAGCCGGACGCCGCGGGCGAGGCGGTCGCGCGCGACCATCCCCGCCACGGCGAGCAGCAGCTTCTCGGTGTCGGCGGGGGTCAGGTGCACGGTTCCTCCTCGGCTCGGACGGCGGCTCGCACGGCGGCTCGCACGGCAGGGCGGCTCACAGCGCCATCGCCTCGCGGGCGCCGGCGAGGGCGTCGACGCCGCCGCCCGCCCCCCGGTGGGTCACGCGCCCGGACGCCAGCACGGCGTACTCGGCCGCGTGCTCGACGGCGTAGCCGAGGTGCTGCTCGACGAGCAGCGCGGACAGCCCGCCCTCCGACGTCAGCGTGGTGATCGCCGCGTAGATCTCGCTCACGACGTTCGGCTGGATGCCCTCGGCGGGCTCGTCGAGCACCAGCAGCCGAGGGCCGGTGACGAGCGCGCGGGCGATGGCGAGCTGCTGGCGCTGGCCGCCGGACAGCAGCCCCGCCTGACGGCCGAGCAGCTCGCGCAGCGCGGGGAACAGGTCGAGCGCGTCGTCGGTGCGGCGGCGGCCGGCGGTCCCGTGGGCGTCCGCGACCACCTGCAGGTTCTCCCGGGCGGTGAGCTGGCCGAAGGACTGCTGGCCCTGCGGCACGTAGGCGATCCCCGCGCGCACCCGCCGGTGGGTCGGCCACCGCGTGACGTCGTCGCCGGCCAGGCGCACGGTCCCGACCCGTGCGGGCAGCAGGCCGAGCACGGCCTTGAGGAGCGTGGTCTTGCCCGCCCCGTTGTGGCCGAGGACGGCGGTCAGCGTGCCGTCCGCGACGGCGAGGTCGACGTCGTGCACGACGGCCGTGCGGCCGTATCCCGTGCTCACGCCGCTCAGCTCGAGCATCATGCGCGTCCCTCCGTGGTCGTGGCGTCGGCCGTGCCTCGGTCTCCGGCCGGGGAACCGAGGTACACCTCGACGACGGCCGGGTCCTGCTGCACCTCGGCCACCGTCCCCTCCGCGAGGACGCGGCCCTGGTGCATGACGGTCACGGAGTCGGCGTACGAGCGCAGGAACTCCATGTCGTGCTCCACGACCACCACGACGCGCTGCGAACCCACCCGGCGCAGCAGCTCGCCGGTCTCCTCGCGCTCCGCCTGGGTCATGCCCGCGACGGGCTCGTCGAGCAGCAGCAGGTGCGCGTCCTGCACCAGCAGCATCCCGATCTCGAGCCACTGCTTCTGGCCGTGCGCGAGGACGCCGGCCGGGACGTCGCGCAGCGCCGCGAGGCCGACCGTCTCCATCGCCTGCTCGACCGCCTCCGGGACGCCCCGGCGACGGCGCAGCATCGTCGTCGGCCGGCGGCGGGCGCCCGCGGCGATGTCGAGGTTCTGCAGCACGGTGAGCTGCTCGAACACGCTCGCGGTCTGGAACGTGCGGCCCACGCCCGCGCGGGCGACGCGGTGCGTGGCCCTCCCCAGCAGCTCCGTCCCGCCGAACCGGGCCGATCCGGCGGCGGCCCGCACGAGGCCGGTGACGGCGTCGATGAGCGTCGTCTTGCCCGCGCCGTTGGGCCCGATGAGGAACCGCAGGTCGCCCTGGGTGACGGTGAGGTCGACGTCGCGCACGGCGACGAACCCGCCGAACTCGACCCGCAGGCCGCGCACCTCGAGGTAGTCGTGGCGGAACCGGGCGGTGTCGTCCCCCAGCAGCGCGTCGGCGGCGGCGAGGTCGATCTGCTCGGTCTGCTCGGTCTGCTCGCTCATGCGCGGCTCCCTTCGGGCAGGAGGTCGGAGGCCGGGGCGTCGTCCGGCGCGGCCGGAGCGGCCGGCTCCGCCCCGCGGGCGGCGCGACGCCGGCGGCGCAGCATCGGCACGACCGACGCCAGGCCGCCGGGCAGGAACGCGACGACCAGGACGAACAGCGCCCCCTGGAGGTAGATCCAGCCGGAGGGGAACTGCTCGGACAGCGACGTCTGCGCCCAGCTCACGGCGACGGACCCGAGGACCGGGCCGAGCAGGGTCGCCCGGCCGCCGATGGCGACGCCGACGAGGAAGGCGATGGACGGCACGACGCCGACGTCGGCGGGGGAGACGATCCCCACGATCGGCACGAAGAGCGCCCCGCCGACGGCCGCCATCACGGCCGCGACCACGTAGACGACGGTCTTCACGGCGGCCGGGTCGTAGCCGAGGAACCGGACCCGGTCCTCCTGGTCGCGGACGGCGACGAGGACCTCGCCGAACCGCGACACCATGAGCTGGCGGGCGACGACGACCATGACGAGCAGCACCCCGGCGGCGATCAGGTAGAGCATCCGCTGGTTGACCGGGTCGGCGAGGTCGTAGCCGAAGAACGACCGGAACCCGTTCAGCCCGTTGGTGCCGCCCGTCGTCTGCTGCTGGCCGATCAGGAGGATGGCGAACGCGGCGGCGAGGGCCTGCGACAGGATCGCGAAGTACGCGCCCCGCACGCGCCGCGTGAAGACGGCCCAGCCGAGGGCCGCGGCGAGCGCGGCGGGCACGAGCACCACCAGGGCGAGGGCGACGACCGGCGAGCGCAGGGGCTCCCACCAGCCGGGCACCTCGCCGGTGCCGTACAGCAGCATGAAGTCGGGGACGCCGCCGGGGCCGGCGTCGGCCAGCTTGAGGTGCATCGCCATGACGTAGGCGCCCAGGCCGAAGTACACCCCCTGGCCGAGGGTGAGCAGTCCGCCGCGGCCCCAGGCAAGGCCGATGCCGACGGCCACCATGGCCAGGCACAGGAACTTGCCGAGCAGGCCGAGCCGGAACGGGCTGAGCAGCACCGGCGCGACGGCGAGGAGCAGGACGGCGGCGAGGCCGAACCCGGCCAGGGCGCGCGCCCGGCCCGGGCGGAGGAGAGCGGACAGCCGTGCGGTGCGGGTGCTCGTGCCCGTCATGCGAGGCTCCTCGTCCGGACCGAGACCAGGCCCTGGGGTCGTACCTGCAGGAACGCGACGATGATGACGAACACGAGGACCTTCGCGACGGACGCCGTGGTGGAGTATTCGAAGAACGCCTGCATCAGGCCGAGCGCCGTCGCGGCGATCACCGTGCCCTTGATCTGCCCGATGCCGCCGGCCACGACGACGAGGAACGCGTCGACGATGTAGCCGGTGCCGAGCGTCGGTCCGACCGAGCCGAGCAGGGTCAGCGCGACGCCGGCGATCCCGGCGAGGCCGGAGCCGACGAAGAAGGTGAGCCGGTCGGTGGCCCGCGACGAGATGCCGGAGGCCTCCGCCAGGTCACGGTGCTGCACGACGGCCCGGATCCGGCGCCCGAGCGGGGTGGCCCGCAGCACGAGGGCCAGCACGACGACGCACGTCACCGCCAGCGCGAGGATGAAGAGGCGCGTCTTCGGCAGCGCGAGGCCGCCGACGGTGACCGCGCCCGACAGCCAGCCGGGCGCGGCCACGTCCACGTTGGGGGCGCCGAACACGTCCCGCGCCACCTGCTGCAGCAGCAGGGCGACGCCCCAGGTGACGAGCAGCGTGTCGAGCGGCCGCCGGTACATGCGGTGGATGAGCGTGGCCTCGAGCAGCAGCCCGAGCGCCCCGCCGACGAGGAAGCCGAGCGGCAGCGACACGAGCAGGCTCGCGCCGGGGTCGCCGAGGAGCCCCTGGATCACGAACGCCGTGTAGGCGCCCGCCATCATGAACTCGCCGTGGGCCATGTTGATCACGCCCATCTGACCGAACGTCAGGGCGAGGCCCAGGGCCGCGAGCAGCAGCACCGAGCCGAGGCTCAGGCCCGCGAAGAGCTGGGAGAGGAGGGTGTCCATGTCGTGTCCGCCGCCCCCGGCTCAGGAGAGCCCGTCGGCCCAGTCGTAGCCCTCGAGGAACGGGTCCGGCTCGATGGGCTCCTCGGAGCTCCACTCGGTGTGGATGAGCCCGTCCGCGCCGATGCGCCCGACGAGCGCCGTCTTGGCGACGTGGTGGTTGTCGCCGTCCACGACGACGGTGCCCTCGGGGGCGTCGAAGGTGACGCCGTCCGCGGCCGCCTGCACGTCCGCGACGTCGAAGGACTCCGCCTTCTCGACCATCGCCTTCCACAGGTACAGCGAGGTGTAGGCCGCCTCCATCGGGTCGGACGTCACGCGGTCGTCGCCGTACTCGGCCTGGAACGCCTCGACGAACGCGTCGTTCTCGGGGCTGTCGACCGTCTGGTAGTAGTTCCAGGCGGTGAGCTGGCCCTCGATGTTGTCCACGCCGATGCCACCCACCTCCTCCTCCGCGATCGAGACGGAGACGACGGGCATGTCCTCGGCGGACAGGCCGGCGTTGTTGTACTCCTTGAAGAACGCGACGTTGGAGTCGCCGTTGAGGGTGTTGAACACCGCGTCGGCCCCGGCGGCCTTCACCTTGTTGACGATGGTGGAGAAGTCCGTGTGGCCCAGCGGCGCGTACTCCTCGCCGACGATCTCGATGCCGTGCGCCTCGGCGTACGCGTTGATGATCTTGTTCGCGGTGCGCGGGAACACGTAGTCGGAGCCCACGAGGAACAGGGACTTCGTGCCCTGCTCGGCGAGGTAGTCCAGGGCCGGCACGATCTGCTGGTTGGTCGTGGCGCCCGTGTAGAAGATGTTCTCGGAGGCCTCGAGCCCCTCGTACTGGACGGGGTAGAACAGCAGCGAGTCGTTCGCCTCGAAGACCGGCAGCATGGCCTTGCGCGACGCCGACGTCCAGCCGCCGAACACGGCCGCGACGCAGTCGCTGGTGATGAGCTTGGTCGCCTTCTCCGCGAAGACCGTGGGCTCCGACTGGCCGTCCTCGGAGACGACCTCGAGCTGCTTGCCGAGCACCCCGCCGTCCGCGTTGATCTCGGCAGCGGCCAGCTGGAGCGCGTCGTGCACGGTCTGCTCGGAGATCGCCATCGTGCCCGACAGCGAGTTGAGGAAGCCGATCTGGACCGTGTCGCCCGAGGTGTCGACGCAGCCCGCGGCCGCGGAGGCCGAGGCGTCGCCGCTCGCCGCGTCCACCCGTGCCCCGCAGGCCGAGAGGGCCGCGACGGCGACGACGGCGAGCGAGGCGACGACAGGTCGGGTGGTGCCGGTACGCGTGCCGGTACGCGTGGTGCCCGTGCTGCTTCGAGGACGCATGGTGCTCCTTCGTGGCCGTGGCCCGTGGGCCCGATGAGGTGCGGACGAACCCGGTGGGCCAGGCCCGGTTAGGTTCAGATGAACCCAAGTACGCCCACGTGTCCCCGCGGTGAGTTCGGTGTCACCATCGTGTTACGGCTGGTCCGGGCGGTGCCGGAGAGGTGGCCGGAGCGGTCGCCGTGGTGCCGGTGCGATCATGGGGCCATGGCATCCGCGCACGGGGTCGGCGACCCCCTCGTCCTCGGCATCGAGACCTCCTGCGACGAGACGGGCGTCGCGCTCGTCCGCGGCGACGAGCTCCTGGTCGACGCCGTCGCCAGCTCCATGGACGAGCACGCGCGCTACGGCGGGATCATCCCGGAGGTCGCGAGCCGCGCCCACCTGGAGGCGATGGTCCCGACGATCCGGCGTGCGCTCGGCGAGGCCGACGTCGACCTGTCCGAGGTGGACGCGATCGCCGTCACCGCCGGCCCCGGGCTCGTGGGTCCGCTGACGATCGGCGCGTCCGCGGCGAAGGCGCTCGCGATCGGCCTGAACAAGCCGCTGTACGGCGTCAACCACGTCATCGGGCACGCCGCGGTGAACCAGCTCGTCGACGGCCCGTTCGACGGCCGCACGATGGCGCTGGTGGTCTCGGGCGGCCACAGCACGCTGATGCTCGTGGACGACGTCGCGACCGACGTCACCGAGCTCGGATCCACGCTCGACGACGCGGCGGGGGAGGCCTTCGACAAGGTCGGCCGCCTGCTCGGCCTGCCGTACCCCGGCGGCCCGCACGTGGACCGGCTCGCCCGCGAGGGCGACCCGGAGGCCATCCGCTTCCCGCGCGGCCTGACCGCCGCGAAGGACCAGGCCGAGCACGCCTACGACTTCTCCTTCTCCGGCCTCAAGACGGCCGTCGCGCGCTGGATCGAGGCCTGCGTCGACGCCGGGCGCGAGGTGCCCGAGGCCGACGTCGCCGCGTCGTTCGCCGCCGCCGTCGCCGACGTGCTCACGGCCAAGACGATCGCCGCGTGCCGGCGGCACGACGTCGAGACCCTGGTCGTGGGCGGCGGCTTCTCCGCGAACAGCCAGCTGCGCGACATGGCGGCGAAGCGGTGCGCGGAGGCGGGCATCGACCTGCGTATCCCGCCCATCCGCTACTGCACCGACAACGGCGCGATGATCGCCGCGCTGGGCTCCGCCGTCGTGCGTGCCGGGGCGGCACCGTCGAGCTTCGACTTCCCGGTCGACTCGTCGATGCCGATGACCACGATCACCGTCTGAGCCCGCCGCGTCGGGCCTGGCGGAAAAGGCCTCGGCACGCCGCCCGGGCCTCGGTAGCGTCCCGGGCGTGGACACCGACCGCCCCGCCATCTATCAGCACCCGCTCGCGTACCTCGTCGGGCTGGAGGGCGTGGCGCTGATGCGCGCGTTCGCCGGGGAGCACGACCGGGCGTTCGTCGAGGCGCGGCTGGCCGACGTCCGCGCGCTGCTCGACGCGGCCGACAGGTTCGGTGACGGCCGCGACGTCCCGCCGATCACCACCCGCGACGGGTACCGGCACTGGGCGCCCCGCTACGACGGCCCGAACGGGTTCTGGGGCATGGAGGAGCCGCTCGTCCGGCCGCTCATGGAGGGGCTGCCCCGCGGCGTGGCGATCGACGCCGCGTGCGGCACGGGCCGGCACACGGAGTGGCTGGTCGAGCAGGGGCACGACGTGCTCGGCGTCGACTCGTCGCCCGACATGCTCGCGGTCGCCCGCACCAAGGTCCCGGGGGCGCGGTTCGCCGAGGGGGACCTGCGCGACCTGCCGGTCCCCGACGCCTCCGCCGACCTGGTCCTGGTCACCCTCGCGCTGTGCCACGTGCGGGACCTGGGACCGGTGTTCGCCGAGCTCTCGCGCGTGCTGCGGCCGGGCGGGCGCCTCGTCGTCTCCGACACGCGCGGCTACTTCGTCGGCTCCCCCCTCTACCCGCTGGTCGAGGGGGCGGACGGCGAGTTCGGGTACATGCCGAACTGGCAGCACGCCACCAGCGAGTACCTGCAGGCGGCACTGCCCGTGGGCCTGGCGCCGCGGTTCTGCCGCGAGTACGCGGGCGGGGGCGCGGACGAGGACGACGGCGGCCGGGAGTACACCGCGGCCGCGCACGCCGGGAACGGCGCGTTCGACCCCGGCGCGGACCTGGAGCTCGAGGACCCGACCAGGCCGCCCGACATCTGGCAGATGATGCCGTGGGTCGAGGCGGCCGCCCACGCGGCGTACGCCCGGACGCCCACCCTCATCGTGTGGGACTTCGAGAAGGAGTAGTCAGCCCGCCGCGGGCAGCGGTCGCCCGGCGTGCAGCTCGGCGACGAGCGACGCGACCACGGCCTCCAGCGCCGCGGGACCCCCGCCGTGCGCGCGCGCCACCTCGCGCTGGCGCTGGTACGACGCACCGCGGCGCACGATGTCCCGCACGCCGTCGAGCGCGGCGGCGCAGCCGAGCCGGTCTGCCACGGGCTCGAGGGTCGTGAGCAGGCGGGGGAGGGCGTCGGTGACGAGCTCCTCCTCGCCCGCGTCGTCGAGGATGATGATCGCGTCGGTGCCGTAGCGGGCCGCGCGCCACTTGTTCTCGTGCACGAACCACGGCGGCATCGTGGGCAGCGGGCGTCCCTCGTCGAGCAGGGTCGACAGGTGCTCGACCAGGCAGTGCACGAGGGCGCCGAGGGCGGCGAGCTCGAACGTGTTCGACGTGCCGTCGCAGATCCGCATCTCGACCGTGCCGAAGTGCGGCGCGGGCCGCACGTCCCAGCGCACCTCCGTGAAGTCGTCGATGACGCCGGTGTGCAGCATGTCGGCGGTGTACCGCTCCAGCTCGGACCAGGCCCCGAACTGGTACGGCAGCCCTGCGGTGGGCAGCTGCTGGAAGATCATGGTGCGCATCGAGGCGTAGCCGGTGTCGTCGCCGCCGAAGAACGGCGACGACGCGGACAGCACCTGCAGGTACGGCAGGTACACCAGCAGCGAGTTGACGATGGGCAGCACCTTGGCGCGGTCCTCGATGCCCACGTGCGCGTGCACACCGTAGACGATCTGCTGGCGCCCCACGACCTGCGCCCGGTCGACGACGGTGGCGTACCGCTTCTTGTCGGTCACCTTCTGCTGCGACCAGTGCGCGAACGGGTGCGTGCCGGCGCCCATGAGGTCGACGCGCATGGGACCGGTGGCGTCGTGGATGGCGGCGATGCCGCGCTCGAGGTCGGCGATCGCCTCGGGGACCGTACGGCGCACGTCGCTGATCACCTCGACCGTGTTCCGCAGGAACTCGGGCTTCACGTAGCGGTGCCGGACGTCGTCGGCCACCGCCTCGATGACGGCCGGCGCCACCTGCCGCAGGTTGCCCGAGTCGGCGTCGACCAGCGCGAGCTCCCACTCGAGCCCGACGCTCGACCGCTCGGAGGCGGCGAATTCCAGCACCATGCGGGCCATGCTTCCACGCGGGGACGCCGGGCCGCGCGTCGGTCCGGCCGCGTCTCGTCGGACGGGCCGCCGCGGGCCCGGCGCGCGTCAGCGCAGCGGCTCGACGACGAGCACGTGCTGCGCGCCGGCGACGCGCGTGAGCACGAGGGTCGCCTCCGCGTCGCCCTTCGGCGAGAGCTGGGCGCGCAGCTGCTCGGGCGTCACGGCGGTGCCGCGCTTCTTGATCGTGAGGCGGCCCACGCCGCGCTCGCGCAGGTAGGCCTTGAGCCGCTTGAGGTTGAACGGCATGACGTCGAGCACGCGGTAGCCGGCGGCCAGCGGCGCCGTGCCGTCCGTGGGCGGCGGGGCGGGCTGGTCGGTCGTGACGTAGGCGATGGTGCGGTCCAGCAGCCGCCCGCCCAGCTCGGCGGCGGCGTGCGCCACGAGCCCGGCGCGGATGACGGCGCCGTCCGGTTCGTACAGGTAGGCGCCGACGGGGCCGACGTCGGGCACGAGCTCGGCGCCGTCGCCGTCCGCGCGCCGGTCGGCGCGCAGGGTGCGCGACGTCGTCGTCCCGCCGGACGTCGCGAGCACGAGCGCGGACCGTCCCGGCCCCGCGGGGGCGAGCGGCCCGAACCAGAGCCCCGCCTCGACGACGTCGCCGTCCACCGAGACCCACTGCGTCTCCGCGTCCTCGGGCAGCCCCTGGTGCGGGATGCCGGGCCCCACCTTGATCCCGAGGGCGGGGACCTGCGCGCGCAGGTCCCACACGGCGTCGAGCGGGGGAGCGTAGGCGGCCGGGTCGAACACCCGCCGGCCCCCGCGCGTGCGGCGGGCCGGGTCGGCGTAGACGCCGTCCACGCCCTCGGCGGCGAGGTCGAGCGCGAGGCCGTCGGCGTGCCGTACCTCGGCCTCGGGGAAGTACCGCAGGTTCACGGTGGCGAGCGCGGCGGTGACCTCGTCGACGTCGGTCGCGAGCACGTGCAGGCCGACGCCCGCGAACGCGAGCGCGTCGGCGCCGATCCCGCTGGTGAGGTCCGCGACCTTGGTGACGCCGGCGGCGAGGTAGCGGCGGGCGTGCAGGGCCGCGACCACGAGCCGGGTGGCCTGCTCGACGCCGTCGGGCGTGAAGAGCATCCCGTCCGCGAAGTCGCCGAGCTTGGCGCGGGCCTTGGCCCGCAGCCGCGACTGGGTGAGCGCGGCCGCCGCGAGGTCGGGGTCGACGCCGTCGGCCCGCAGCCGGGTGGCCAGGGACATGGCCTGCTTCTCGTCGTAGGGCGGCAGCGAGTTGACCAGCGCCCACCCGTCCGGGCTCAGCAGCTTGCTCACGGAGGAGGGGTCCATCGGGCCATCGTCTCAGGCGCGCGGGTGACGCTCTGGGCGAACGACCCGCCGACCTCTGGCACTCGACTTGTCAGAGTGCTAACGCCTGCCTAGATTTGTCGTCAGCGACCGCAAGGCTGTACCGGCACCCGCGACGACGGCCAGCCCTCGGACGCGACCTGGTCAATCAGCTAGTCCATCCACGCATCGCGAATCAAGGAGGTCCGACGTGTCGGTCCCCATCAAGCCGCTCGAGGACCGGATCGTCGTCAAGGCCATCGAGGCCGAGACCACGACCGCTTCCGGCCTGGTCATCCCGGACACCGCCAAGGAGAAGCCCCAGGAGGGCGAGGTCCTGGCCGTGGGCGAGGGTCGCTTCGACGACAAGGGCAACCGCGTCCCCGTCGACGTAAAGGTCGGTGACAAGGTCATCTACAGCAAGTACGGCGGCACCGAGGTCAAGTACGCCGGGGAGGACTACCTCGTCCTCTCCGCCCGCGACATCCTCGCGGTCGTCGTCGCCTGACGACGCCCAGCACGCAGAAGGCCTCGCACCGTCGGTGCGGGGCCTTCGTGCTGTCAGCCGGTCTTGCGGGCGCTTCCGGCGAGGATCGCGGAGCGCTCGTCCTCGCTGAGGCCGCCCCACACCCCGTAGGGCTCCCGGACCCGGAGCGACTGCTCCCGGCACTGCATCATCACGGGGCACGAGCGGCAGATCGCCTTGGCCGCCTCGGCCCGGCGTCGACGCGTCGAACCGCGCTCACCCTCGGGGTGGAAGAACAACGTGTCGTCCGCGTCGCGGCAGGAGCCCTGGTACTGCCACTCCCACAGCTCCATCACCGGACCGGGAAGCCTCGAGATCTCCGTCATGGCGAACAACCTACAAGTTGTGCAGAAGTTGTTCAAGGTCCGATTTCGTGACCGGATTCGATGATTCAGTGTTCAACTTCACGGCCGTGGCTGAATGGGTTCGCCTGGCATCTGAACGGCTTTGACCTGCGCCGTCGACCATTACGGCGGCGCGCCCGGGGGAGCAGTGGCGACCCTCCGGTCCTCTCGGCAGAATCGACGCCATGACCTCATCCCGACCCGCTCCTCACGGGGGCGGGTCTCGCGCGTCGAGCGCGGGCCTCGCCGTCGCGGCGGTCGCCAGGCGCCTGGGGGTCGCTCCGGCGACCCTGCGCACGTGGGACCGTCGCTACGGGCTCGGCCCGTCCGCCCGCACCGCGGGATCGCACCGCCGCTACACGCCCGAGGACGTGGCGCGCCTGCTCGTCATGCGCCGGCTCACGCTCGAGGGCGTCGCGCCGGTCGACGCCGCGAAGGCCGCCCTCGAGGCGGGCGTCGAGGAGCTCGAGGAGGCGACCGAGGAGGCCGCGAGCGTCGGTGCCGAGGCGGACGACGGCGACGACGCAGAGCCCGACCCGGAGCGACCGGCGCCCGCCGCCGACGGCGACGCCCCGCGCGGGCGAGGCCACCTCCGCGCCCTGCCCGGGGGCGGCGAAGGAGCCTCCGCGGCTCCCGGTCACGTGCCCGGTGGGAGCGCTTCCGGCCGGGTGTCGGCCGTGGTGGACGCCGCACTCGCCTACGACCAGGCCGGGTGCGACGACCTGCTCGCCATCCCGGCGCAGGGCGACCCCGCCGCCTGGTGGACCGAGATCGCGGAACCGGCCTGGCAGCGCGTCGCCCAGCGGACGGTGCTCGCCGGCCCGGGCGCGGTGCCCGAGGTGGTGCTCGCCACGGCGGCCCTGCGCGCGCTGCGCGACTTCACCGAGGCGTTCGAGCGCGCCATGGTCGCGGGTGGGGCCCCGCCGGCCAACCACCCGAGCCGGATGCGCAAGATCGTGCTCATCTTCGCCGCCCCCGACGAGGTGGTGCCGCTGTCCGCGCACGCCCTCGCCGCCGCCCTGACGGCGAAGGGGGCGACGGCGCGCATCGTGACCGGCCCCGCGAGCACGCACCGCTCGCTCGAGCTGGTGACGATGGTGCGGCCGGCGGCGCTCGTCCTCGCGACGGCGCAGCGGCGTCCCGACCTGGACCTCATCCACGCGGTGCACGAGGGCTTCGCCGAGCTCCCGGTCATCGTGAGCCTGCGGCGGGACGACGCCGCGAGCGAGCTGCCGCTGGCAGCCACCGTGCAGCGGGTGCGGTCGTTCACCGCGATGCTGCACGAGGCGCTCGCCGTCGTGACGTGATCCGTGAGGCGAGCCGTGACGTGAGGTCCGCCACGGCGGGGCCCCGAAGGCCGGACGGGCCGGAATAACGGGGCCGCCCAGAACGTAGACTCCTGTCATGACGGACTCGACCTCGCCCGCGCACGACCCGTTCGGATTCCTCGGCCTCACCTACGACGACGTCCTGCTGCTGCCGGGGTACTCCGACCTCGCCCCGTCGGACATCGACACCACCTCGCGCCTCACCCGCGAGATCTCCCTGCGCGTGCCGCTCGTCTCGGCCGCGATGGACACCGTCACCGAGTCGCGGATGGCGATCGCGATGGCCCGTCAGGGCGGCATCGGCGTGCTGCACCGCAACCTGTCGATCGAGGACCAGGCGTACCAGGTGGACCTGGTCAAGCGGACGCAGACCGGCATCATCTCCAACCCGGTGACGATCGGGCCGGACGCGACCCTCGAGGAGCTCGACAAGCGGGCGGGGGAGTACCGCATCTCCGGCTTCCCCGTGGTCGACGCGGGCGGCCACCTCACCGGCATCGTCACCAACCGCGACCTGCGCTTCACCCCGGTCGCCGAGTGGGCCACGACCAAGGTCTCCGAGGTCATGACGCCCGCTCCGCTCATCACCGGGCAGGCCGGCATCTCGCGCGAGGACGCCACGCTGCTGCTGCGCAAGCACAAGCTGGAGCGGCTGCCGCTGGTCGACGCGGAGGGCCGTCTCGCCGGCCTCATCACCGTCAAGGACTTCGTGAAGTCCGAGCAGTTCCCGAACGCGTCGAAGGACGGCCAGGGCCGCCTGCTCGTCGGCGCGGCGATCGGCTACTTCGGCGACGCGTGGGAGCGCGCGACGACGCTGGTCGACGCCGGCGTCGACGTGCTCGTCGCGGACACCGCGCACGGCAACGTGCGGATGCTCGTCGACATGGTCCGCAAGCTCAAGACCGACCCCGCCACCCGCCACGTGCAGGTGATCGGCGGCAACGTCGGGACGAAGGAGGGCGCGCAGACCTTCGTGGACGCGGGCGCGGACGCGATCAAGGTGGGTGTCGGCCCGGGCTCCATCTGCACCACGCGCATCGTGACCGGCGTCGGCGTCCCGCAGATCACCGCCGTGTACGAGGCGTCCCTGGCCGCGCGCGCCGCCGGTGTCCCGGTCATCGCCGACGGCGGCATGCGGCACTCGGGCGAGATCGGCAAGGCGCTCGTCGCGGGCGCGGAGACCGTCATGCTCGGCTCGATGCTGGCCGGCACCGAGGAGGCGCCGGGCGAGACGATCCTCGTCAACGGCAAGCAGTACAAGGCGTACCGCGGCATGGGCTCGATGGGCGCGATGTCGTCGCGCGGCAAGAAGTCCTACTCGAAGGACCGCTACTTCCAGGCCGAGGTCACCAGCGACGACATGATCGTGCCGGAGGGCATCGAGGGGCAGGTGCCGTACAAGGGCACGCTGAACACCGTCGCGCACCAGCTCGTCGGCGGGCTGCACCAGTCGATGTTCTACGTCGGCGCCAGCACCATCCCCGAGCTCCAGGCCAAGGGCCGGTTCGTGCGCATCACCTCCGCGTCGCTCAAGGAGAGCCACCCCCACGACGTGCAGATGACGGTCGAGGCGCCGAACTACGCCGGGTTCTGAGCCGACCCGCACGACGGTCACGACGGAGGCCCGGCACCCCAGGGG